>NZ_JAVRIB010000029.1:0-12661 GCF_031846275.1 Spectribacter hydrogenoxidans | reverse complement strand
CGGGTGATTTAAACTGCAATAGCTCATTGGGGCGTAGCCAAGCGGTAAGGCAACGGGTTTTGATCCCGTGATGCGCAGGTTCGAATCCTGCCGCCCCAACCAACATGGACAGGTCCGCGAAGCGGACACAATAGGCGGCATGATGAGAACCTGCAGGTTCGATAAAAAATCGCAGGAAGCGATTTTTAACAGCGGCGCTGGCGCCGCTGGCCCGCAGGGCGAGGGACAGGATGTCCCGAGTCATCCTGCCGCCCCAACCAAACACCACCACCGAACCAAAAGACCACTCAACCAATGACAGGTAACAGAATGGCGGACTCCAGGTTGATGGTCTTCACCGGCAACGCGAACCCGGTGCTCGCGCGGGATGTTGCCGGGTACCTGAAAGTGCCGGTGGGCAAGGCGTCGGTCGGCAAGTTCTCCGACGGCGAGGTGATGGTCGAGATCGAGGAAAACGTCCGCGGCCGTGACGTGTTCGTGGTCCAGCCCACCTGCCAGCCCACCAATGACAACCTGATGGAGCTGTTGATGCTCATCGACGCCTTGCACCGGGCGTCGGCCGGGCGGATCACGGCGGTGATTCCCTACTACGGCTACGCGCGACAGGATCGGCGGCCGCGCTCCGCGCGCGTGCCGATCTCGGCCAAGGTGGTGGCCAGCATGCTTGGCTCGGTGGGAACCGACCGCGTCCTCACGGTGGATCTGCATGCCGACCAGATCCAGGGTTTTTTCGACATGCCTGTGGATAACATCTACGCCTCGCCGATCCTGCTGGGCGATCTCTGGCGGCGCAAGAACGACAGGCTGATCGTGGTGTCGCCGGACGTTGGTGGCGTGGTACGGGCCCGGGCACTGGCCAAGCGGCTGGATGACGCTGACCTGGCGATCATCGACAAGCGCCGGCCGCGGGCCAACGAATCCAAGGTGATGAATATCATCGGCGACGTGGCCGGCAAGCAGTGCATCATCGTGGATGATCTGGTCGATACCGCCGGCACGCTGTGCCAGGCCGCCGGGGCGCTCAAGGATGCCGGCGCGGAGAGCGTGCACGCCTACATCACCCACCCGGTGCTGTCGGGGCGGGCGGTGAGCAACATCAACGAGTCCGCGCTGGATGAATTGGTGGTCACCGATACCATTCCGCTGTCGGAAGAGGCGGTGGCCTGCGACCGCATTCGCCAGCTGCCGATTGCCGCCCTGCTGGCCGAAACCATCCGCCGCGTCAGCAACGAGGAATCAGTGAGTACGCTCTACGTCGACTGAGCCCGGATAAATCGCGGGTTGACCCCTCACATTTCTTCGCGATTATCGCTATAATGCGCGGCCTTTTGCGGGGCGGTCCGACCGTTCACCGCGAAATTTCCCGTTTCAATCCGTTCATAAATGAGGCTGACGGGCCCTTTGCCCGCGCCCAGGACGACCCGGAGCCGATGCTGCCATGAAACCCTTTGAGCTCAACGCCGAAACCCGCACGGCCCAGGGCCGGGCCGAGAACCGCCGCCTGCGGCGCCAGGGCAAGGTGCCCGCGATCATCTATGGTGGTGCCGGCGAGCCGCTGATGCTGTCCTTCGATCACGATGATCTGAGCCATCATCTGGCCAACGAGGCGTTCTACTCGCACGTGATCAAGATCAACGTGCCCGGCGGCAAGCCGGAAGAAGTGGTGCTGCGCGATCTGCAGCGCCATCCCGCGCGTCCGTTCGTCCAGCATGTGGACCTGCTGCGCGTGGTGGCCGGCGAAGCCCTGCGCATGAACGTGCCGCTGCACTTCATCGGCGAGGATGACTGCCCCGGCATCAAGGAAGAGGGCGGCATTGCCACCCACAGCATGAACGACGTGGAAGTCGAGTGTCTGCCGCGCAATCTGCCCGAGTACATCGAGGTCGATTGTTCCGCGCTGGCCGTCAACGATGCCCTGCATCTGTCCGATCTCAAGCTGCCGGAAGGCGTTGAGCTGGTCGATCTGATGCACGAGACCGACCGCACGGTGGTCACCATCCAGCTGCCGCGCGCCGCGCTGGAACTGGAAGAGGAAGAGGCCGCCGAGGCCGAGGCTGCCGCGGAAGAAGCCGCTGCCGAGGAAGAGGCCGGCGACGACAGCGAGTCCGACGAGGACGACAGCGACTCCGAGGCATCGGGCGACGACGAAGACAAGGGTTAAGCCAGCGGCCCGACTGTCCTCATGACGGCCGAGGTGCGTGCCCTGGTGGCGCTGGGCAACCCGGGCGCCAAGCACGAGCGGCAGCGCCATAATGTGGGTTTCTGGCTGGCCGACGCCATGGCCATGACGCACCAGACGTCGTTCCGCGAGCAGTCGAAGTTCAAGGGCTGGGTGGCCCAGGTGACCGTCGCCGATGAGCCGCTCTGGCTGCTCAAACCGGCGACGTTCATGAACCGCAGCGGCGAGTCGGTACAGCCGTTCGCCGCGTTTCACAAGTTCACCCCCGAACAGTTGCTGGTGGTGCACGATGACCTGGACCTGCCACCCGGCACCATCCGCATCAAGCGCGGCGGCGGGCATGGTGGCCACAACGGCCTGCGTGACGTTCACCGGGTGATCGGCCCCGACTACGCCCGTCTGCGTATCGGCATCGGCCATCCCGGCCACCGCGAAGCTGTGCTCGGGCATGTGCTGGGCGTTCCCCCGGCCGACGAGGCGGACGCTCTGCTGGGCGGGCTGGAGCGGGCCTATGCCGGGCTCGAACGAATGCTGGACGGCGGCTGGGACCGCGCCGCCCAGTTCCTGCATACCCAACCGGAGACCTGATCGTGGCACTGCGCGCCGGCATCGTCGGCTTGCCCAACGTCGGCAAGTCCACCCTGTTCAATGCCCTGACCGCCGCTGACATTCCGGCCGAGAACTACCCGTTCTGCACCATCGACCCGAATGTCGGCGTGGTGCCGGTGCCCGATCCGCGCCTGCAGGCGCTGGCCGATATCGTCAACCCGGCCAAGATCGTCCCCACCGCGATGGAATTCGTGGACATCGCCGGCCTGGTGGCCGGCGCGGCCCAGGGTGAGGGCCTGGGCAACAAGTTCCTCGCCCACATCCGCGAAACCGACGCCGTGCTGCACGTGGCCCGCTGCTTCGTCGATGACGACGTCACCCACGTGGCCGGTGCCGTGGACCCGCTGCGCGACGTCGACATCATCGACACCGAACTGGCGCTGGCGGACCTGGAAACCGCCATCCGGGCCCGCGACCGCGCGCTCAAGGCCGCCAAGGCCGGTGGCAAGGAAGAAATCGCGCGAGCCAAACTGTACGAGGCCCTGGTGGCGCACCTGGATGAAGGCAGGCCGGTTCGTGCCGGTGACTGGTCCGAGGCCGATCGTCAGCGCATGTACGAGCTGCATCTGATTACCGCCAAGCCGGTGCTGTACGTGGCCAACGTCGACGAGAACGGGTTCGAGAACAATCCGCTGCTGGATACGCTCCGGGCCCGGGCCGACGAGGAGGGTGCCCAGGTCGTGGCCGTCTGTGCCGCGCTGGAAGGCGAGATGGCGCTGCTGGAAGAGGCCGACAAGGCCGAATTTCTGGCCGACCTCGGACTCGAGGAGCCCGGCCTCAATCGCGTCATCCGGGCCGCCTACCGACTGCTGGGCCTCCAGACCTACTTCACCGCCGGGCCCAAGGAAGTTCGCGCCTGGACCGTGCGCATCGGCGCCACCGCGCCGCAGGCCGCCGGCGTCATCCACACGGACTTCGAGCGTGGCTTCATCCGCGCCGAGGTCACCGCCTACGACGACTACGTGGGCCTGGGTGGTGAGCAGGGCGCCAAGGAGGCCGGCAGGCTCCGGCTCGAGGGCAAGGAATACCGGGTGAACGAAGGCGACGTGATGCACTTCCGTTTCAACGTCTGATTTGCGCCCCGGACTCGACTTTCACCCCGCCTTTTGAGTAAGATTCGCGCCGCCGTGGCCACGTAGCTCAGGGGTTAGAGCACAGCATTCATAATGCTGGTGTCGGTGGTTCAAATCCACCCGTGGCTACCATTTATTTTCAGCGACTTACGTCGCTCTCCCCGATTCGCACCGTGACCCCTGTGGGGAGATTCGGGGGATTGGGTCAGCGTACCACCCTCAACATCGGGCGGCTCTGACCATCGCACACCGTATCTGCCGCTTCGATCATGCGATGGATTTCGGCCGCTGAATAGTGCGTGGTCACGGACTGACCGCGATGTCCGAGCAAATCCCTTCGGTCCTCCTCGGACACCCCGGCCGCCCGAAGGCGGCGCCCGAAGGTATGTCTGAGATCGTGCACTCGCACATTGGCAAATCCCCACGGGCAGGGACTCCCAATCTCCGATTCGAATGCCGCGGCAGCCTCTGCTCTGGCGCTGCGCCAGCCATGATTATTCATGCGCGCTATCGGGTGGCCTCGGTAGGGGAAAACCCATACGGTGGATTGCTGACGCTGTTGATCGATGACCGATTGGGCCACGCGGTTGAAGACCACGATACGATCGCTAGCCGTCTTGCTGAGGCTGCTGGGGATGATGAATACGCTATGTCCATCGATTCGGTGCTCCATACTCCATTGAAGCCCACACACCTCCTGGTCTCGCATGCCCGTATGCACAGAACAAAGGGCCATCACGAGTAAGTGAGGTGGCAGACACCCGAATAGCAGACGCTGTTCGTCCCAAGTCAGAGGATATGGCATGCGTCGGTCGGGTGCCGGCAGCGTCGGGATCATGGGCGCGCTCTGCAGCCAAGGGCGACCCAATTCATCGCGCCAGAGACGTGCTGCCAAGTGAAGGACCCGCTTAACTGCGGCGAGATCACGGTTAATGGTCCCGGCTGTCTTTCCGGCCCGTCGGCGGGCGTCGACCGCCGGCTGTAGTGTGCCCTGATGAACATTGTGTAACGGCAAGTGGCCAATGTAGGGCATGAATACCGCCAGGCCCTGTGCGTCCCGGTCCAGTGATCGCTTGTGTTGGAAATCCGTCAGGTATCGGTCGACGGCCTCCGTGAACATACGTGGCGTGGTCTCGCCAAAGATTTGCCGTCGGCGGGATTGCTCGATCTCGAGCGCCAGGATCTGGGTCGCCTCACTGAGCTCAGTCGTGCCTGTACTGCGTCGTATGCGCTCGCCTCCGATGCGCTTATCGATTTCCCAGATATGGGCTTGGCGTGCCTGCGACCAACGTCGCGTGAGGCCCGGTATTCGCTTGGGCATTTGGACTCCTCCGCTTCAGTCGGTCGACTACCGAAATCCCGCTTAAGCGCCTCGAATGCCGCGTCGAGCTCAAGGCGATCAGCCAATTTTGTCCCGCTAGTCAGCGCGATGATGGTCAATCTAGGCCGGATTTCACGATCGAAAAGGGCTCTGCCAAGGCCTAGATACTGGTGTGCAACCGAGATTCTGATGCCGCGTGGCTGCATCGTTAGGTGATGAGCGCGCTCGGCTGTTGTCCCGGGCCGTACCGCCAGCTGATGCTGGCTTTCGGGTCATGCTGGAACCAGTGCCAATCGGCGCAAAGCAGTAGATGTGTACGAACGATGGGTGGCATTATCCAAGCGTAGCCGTCGCACGAAATATGCAAGCGGCTCTCCAACGCCAGGGGGCAGGTCCAGTTCGAGCGACTGTTGTATTGCTAGCGGTCAGTGCCCAGCGATTGCTGTGTTGTTGCTGGGCATGGCAATCGCGGATAAATGGCGTGAATGTCGGCATGACATAGATGCTGCGACATCCGGCAGAGGGAGTGCGCTGCTAAAGCGGACCAATTGCACAGGGTTTTCGGTGCACCACTGCAGGGATACTGGACTTGGCGTCAGGGAAATCGATTGAACCAAACGCCGGACGGATAGGAAATCCTAGGCGCTCACGGATGCATATGGGAGAAAATTCGGCCAGCCGGGCATGGAGGTACACCGTCATTGATGGCGGTGGCTCAAAAGCTCGGGAAGATATCGAGGCGCTAATCCGGCTGATCGTGAACCCTGCGTCGACGCGTCGGGAGCGTGAGGCAGCGATGAATAAACTCGAACCAAGTGCGAAGTGCTGCCGCGGATTTCGGGAGCCGCGCGCATGACCGACCTAGAGTATCTGATCTCAAAAGCTAGATCAGAGTAGAGAGCGTCCGCCGCTGATGTCCTGATCCACGTGTGATCGAATTTCGGCCAAGATGTCTTCTGGGATAGGGCCATCGTCCCGCTCGTAACCCAGCGGCGGGGGATCACGACGCTGACAATGGCCAACTGTCGTGCATGCGCCATCTCGATCGGACCTGAGCGTGTTCCGGCACTGGCCGTCGCTATCCGCAGTCTGCCTCAGACTCTCTACGATGCGGTTGTCGCTGTATCGGGATTTTTTCATCGTAACCTCCTTAGTTTAGATTACGGGAAAATGCCAATTCTAAACACCGCCGATCGTTGAGGGTATTACCGGGCAAGGATAGACAATGAGCGCATAAGCGGTGGCCGGCTATCGCGTCTATGAACGAAAAGTCTGACGGAGACGGTCGAAGGTGCCCGAAATAGCGCTGTCGCGGCACGCGAGCCGCAAGGTCGACGCAATCCCGGACACCTGAGCGGACACCGTGCCCCGGGGCATCCTGGCCGAAGGTGCCCAAAATAGCGCTGTCGCGGCGTGCGAGCTGCGAAGGTCGACGCAAACTCGGACACCTGATCGGACACCGTATCAGGGGCGCCCTGGCCGAAGGGGGCCAAAATAGCGCTGTCGCAGCGCGCGAGCCGCAAGGTCGACGCAAACACCTGAGCGGACACCGTATCAGGGGCGTCCTGGCCAAAGGTGGCCAAAATAGCGCTGTCGCGCGGCGCGGGCTAGGAATAGGCATCCGGAGCCAGACACCTGTCGCAAACTCGGACACCTGACCGTAAGCCTTTACTTTTGGTAAATCGGAGGTCCACTAGTCGTTGCCTTGGAGGCCGGTGGGTCACGGTCCATTAGCGGTGAAACACTACCTTCCGCTACCCGACTACTCCGGCGGCTCGAAGCATTTACACCGGTCAGGCTCGACCAAGGGAAACGCGGTAGAACCCCTTCGGCGTGACCAATCCGATACGCGGTCAGGCAATGCGTGAGTCGTTAGTGCTCACGCGACGGAGCCATACTTCAATCGTCCGAGGAGACTTCCGACGGCATCCGCCCCCACGTCGTTAAGCGCAGCGACTTCGATCGGGGCCTCTCCATCGAGCAGCATGTGTGGTGTGAACAAAAATCGCCTCGCTTTGTCATCGTCGCCGAAGACATCGTGAGCCATGATCCACACCCGTGCCATGCGCTCGACACGCGCACTGTGCTCCGGGCTCAGTGGCCTGTTCTCCCTGCGGCGCCGCATTGTTGCAGCGTCGGATACGATAACGTCGAGCACACCCTCCTGCCCCGCGAATAGCGTTTCGGCAATGCGATCAACCGCGGTTATTGGCAGTCCCTTTGCAATCTGGCGGGCCAGCCATTGTCGGGAATAGCCGTGCTTCTTGCCGCCGCCCAAGCCCAGCATCTCAACTATGTCTTCAATACGTGCCTCGGTTTCCATTGCCCTCTCCGATCAGGTGAGCCTAATGCTAGGGGTAGCACAGCTGGTCGACAACGATTAACCGAGTGACTCACGCCTCGACGGCAGATGAAAACCACGGCCTATTCCCGATACCCGAATGAGCGCACCCGCGGCAACCTGTATTGTGAATACGATGACGGTATTGGCGTTGTTGCCGCGGCTTGAAGATACCCCTGGTCATGGCGCGCACAGTGATTCGCAGGGGACGCCGTCCCGATCCCCATCCAGTGAGCTATATCCGCACCGGTTTAGCGCGTAGCGAGCCTCCCGGCAGGATGCCATGGCCGAGCAACTGGCCTGTCGGCACTTAGGATCGGTGGTCAATCGAACGCCGTAACGCCAGTTCCAGGGTTCGATGAAATCGCCGGCCCAGATGCCGCGGTTTCGACGTTCGGCGTCTTTCTCCTGCGGCACGTACTCTCGGGAATACTGCCGATAGGCGAGTGCCAGACCCTGTTCAACCAGCCAGCCGTTGATATCGGCGATGTCCCGGGTGCCACACACCGCAACGATGCGCCCGTAGCGATCGCGGTCGGTCGCCGTGCAGGTGACTGCCCGGTGCCGTAGCTCGTCATCGAGCGCCCAGGCGGCCTCGCGACCACAGCGCCACTGGTCGCCATTTCGCTCGCAGCGCTGGGCAGACTCAGGCGCGTCGATGCCATGCAGGCGAATGCGCTGCCCGTGGATCTCGATGGTATCGCCGTCAATCACGGACGCACGGCCTTTCAGCACCTCCGAAGCGCTGGCTGTCGAATTGGAGCCGAGCAGCATCAGGGATGCGAGGAGTACGCGAGTCAGTGCATCGCGCAAGGGAGATGGGTCCTCTTCGGGTGCGTGGAGCAGGTAATTCGCATATCAGGCGGCAGTCGTGGGGTGACCTCTCGGCCAGCGTGGATCATGAGGGGCATGCGACGCCAGCCCTGTCTGGGCCAGCAGATACGGGATCTGGCACGTACCTGTCTCGGTCGGTAGTGTCTGGTACGCGGCATCGAGTGGAGGACATCATGCGTCTGATAATTGCTGCGGCGGCAATAGGCTTGGCTTTGGCTGCCAGCGCCGAGGAGAAACCGACAAACTACTGCCACAATGAATCGAGTAACCAGGAGTGGGCGGATAAGGCAGCGAAGTATCACGATAGCGATACCTGGCAGAGGCTATTCGCCCTGCGCGTCGGGCTCTGCACGATGGTGGAGCGGGACCGGCTGACCGTGCCACGGGCGACCGTGATCTTCGAGCGTGCCCGTGATCGCGCGCTCCGCGATCTCGATCGGTATGGTGATCGCGATCAATTGGAGATGTAGCGGTCACCACTGACCCTTCTTGCGCCACCGCTGCCGGATTAGAGGGACTGGCAAGCCTCGGTTGCCTGTTCATGGGCTGTAGCAAAGCCGGTGATATCAAAACGCTCCGAGGAAACATCCACGTGCCCCACCAATTCTTTTGGCGCGACGACGGTTACGCTTGCCTCGTCGGAGCTTGCCAGCAGGAGTTTGAGCCGATGGTCGGCGGCAAGGTTGGTCATCACGGCTACGTGCAATATCTTGTTTATCGAAGACACCGCGACGATGGGGATTCGTAGCAGTCGGGTCGTGTCGGCAACTGTCAGCCTCACTTCTGCGGTTTGCCCCTTGTAGTCGATTAGCCCGTCGTGGGGGCTGGACCAGGTCAGCCAGACCACGTCGGCGCCACAGGAGCCGGCCTGCTTCAGGAACCCGAATTGGTGGCCATGAACCGCGTGGCCGTTGGTGGTATATCGAACCGAGGAAGATCGGGGCAAAGCTTCGACTGTCCAACTGGATTCGTCGTCCACGGTGTCGTTTGGCTCTGCCGCTCCGGATCCTTCGCCCGCGAGCAGGTGTCCGCTAACCAGCATACCGACGACCAAAGTCACAGCGGCGGTTCCTGGGGTCATATTTTCTCCTTGCACGTGCAGGTCGTTATCGGCTTCGGACGCTAGCGGCTTAAAGGCGCCACTGGAGGCTAACCAACGGTGCGACGTTGGGCAGAGCGCTGCCGGCAGTTGCTGTCATCCCGTCTATTAGCGTTCTATTTACTGATCGCGTGAACGAGGTATCGCCGCGGCGTAGGCGCTTGGCTGCTAAAAGGAAAGCACGTCGCCAGCACAAGCCGTGATTGCTGGTCGCTATGACGAATCCAAAGGTGACCGAAATAGCGCTGCCGCGTGGCGAGCGCTGGGAAGGTGCATCCAGAGCCAGACACCTGTCGCAAGCTTGGACACTTGGCCGAACGCTATTGTTGTTGGTGAATTAGAAGTCCCACTCGTCTTTGCCTTGGAGACCGGTGGGAAATCCGGCCAAGCCCGGAACCCTGCATGCCTTGAACCCGGGGGGGGGGCACGGGCTATGAACGGTGGCACACTACCTTCCGCTACCTGACGACCCCGGCGGCGCGAGGCAACTACATCGGTCAGGCTCGATCCTCCTGCACGTCTCGACCCGCGGAGGCACGGGCAAGAATCCGGTGACGCACTACCCGCCGCTGACCGAAAACCCGGCGGCACGGGAACACGCGGCGCTCGGTGGCAATCAAAGGGTTTAGTATCAAAACAATTTATTCGATCCTGTCTTCTCTTAAAGATAGTCTGGCTTAAGCCATGGCAGAACAAAGATCATATAAAGAAGCATAGAAACGAAGAAGGAAGCTACTGGATAAATTGATATATCTATAATTTTATGATAAATTAAGTCGTCCCCGTTAGATATTCTGCATAAAGCCCAAATGGTGGAGATGAAGCAGACGATTGCTGATAGCGAGATACCTAATTTCACATAATGGGTTGTCAATGATAAAGTTAATGCGGCATGAATCGAAAAAAAACCAAGTAGTGTAAAAATTAAAGCAAAAAACAAAAGTATAGGGTGTCCATATTCTATGGTTTTTGAAATTATTATGTTATCTGGAGCTTCGCCAACTTTTTCTGGATATAGCTTATAATCCGCCTTGCGGGCCATGAATAATAGCACCCAGAACACGCCGTATAGAAACGTAATAGCGAGAAAGACATGCATGACTATCATAAAAAGTCCTAATATTTTTATTACCTAATGATAATGAAATAATAAAAGATATTGCTAGTTAGGGCTCCTAGGTTTTAGGCTTTAATTTAATCGGTACGTCCTAAAGAGAGCAAGTAATTTGCGGATAAGATCAGAGGATCGCGCTGCTAAACAACCGATTGCTCATAATTGCTTGACATTAGTTTTTAGCCTATTTGGTTAAAAATACATGTTGATAACATACAGCTATTGAGAGATTGGCTGGCCGTCAGGACTTCCGTGAACTACATACCGTTCTGCCCCTCTCTTTGTGCTGTCGAAGGGAAAGCACGTCACCAGCACAAGCCGCGATTCCCCGTCCGCGTGCGGAATCGAAAAACCATCCCAGCGCACCACCTCGGTTCCGATCACTTCGTACTCCTTGACTTCACCATGTTCTGATTCGAGCCTGATGCTGTCGTCGACCTCGAGTCTCTCCAGAAACCGGAAGTGCGTATCCCGATGGGCTGTCAGGACGGTGGTGCCGGGCTGACCCGGCGCCGCCGTGCCCGGCAGCACCGTCGGCCCGAAGGCCATCGCCTCGCCGGAGCCCCCACTCAGCACGATCTGATCCACGCCCAGGCGCGGCACCCGCAGGCGGGCGACCGGCGTCATGTCCGCCCACGGCCAGGGCTTCTGCGGGGTGCCGGTCGCCTTTGAGGCCTCGAAGGCCGAGTTCAGCAGGAACTGGGCGACCATCGCCTTGGCCGGGATGACCGCCGCCTGGGTGGCCATCCAGATTCCCAGCCCGGCGACAGCGATCAGCAGGCCCCGGACAAGAAACCGCATCTTCGATTCCGGTTGGCGTTGTGCCGTCACACTCAGCATGACGTGCCCTCCGGACGGATCCGGCGACGGGTCAATGCCAGACCCGCCAGGGCCAGCATCGTGAGCAGCAGACCGGTCCGCAACGGCCCCGCGAAGTTCATTGCCGTCTGCGGCAGCGGAATCGCCGTGCGTGCCCCTTCGATGCCGGCCAGCCGCGTTCCGCCATCCGGCGCGGATAATTTCTTCTGGTCCCGTCCGAACAGCCCCTCGAAATCCCACCCCGCTGGCAGATTGATGGGCAGGTCGCTCTCGGTCAGTGGTGCCCCGTCCGGCCGGCTCGGCGTGTCATCCACCGCGACCAGGCTTGTCTGCCGGGTGACAATGCCGAAGCGCATGCCCAGGGCCTCGGTCCGCGCATCGGCCGCCGCCGTGTCGAGCCGGCCCAGCAGGCGATCGGCCTCGATGGCCTCGATGCGCCGCCGCGCCCAGCGTTTGGCCACGGCTGTGCTGGGCTGGGCATGGGCGAGCTTCATGGTGGCCTGCCAGGGCTGACCACCGCGCCTGCCGCGAAGTGTCAGGGTCCCGGTGAGCTCGTCGGCACGGCCCAGCAACACGATCGGCTCGCCCGCATGGACATCGGGCAGGGGGTCTGGCGTCAGGCGCAGCCCGGCATCACTGGTCTCCACCGTCAGGTCGGTCAGCACCGGACGGCGCAGCCGCTCGAGCAGCGACGTCATACCTGCCTCGACATCCGCCGGCCGGCTGATATAAGTGAAGCTGCCACGCCCCAGACTCGCCATGCGGGTCATCAGGTAGCTGTTCGGTGCCGAGCCGATCCCCACCGGAAACACCCGGGTGGTACCGGCATGCCGGCCCACCATGGCCAGGATCTCGGCTTCGTTCGAGATCGCCCCGTCCGTCAGGAATATCACCTGCCGCAGGCGGCTCTCATCCTCGACCGCCGTCGATAGGGCCGCCTCGACCGCCGACAGCATCTGTGTTCCGCCGCCGGCCTCCAGCGATCGGGCATAGCGCCGGGCAATGTCGAGATTGGCCGGTGTCGCCGCCACACCGGTCTCGAACAACCGGGTGGTGGTGTCATTGAAGCGGATCACATTGAAGTGGTCCCCGGGCGACAGTGTGTCCAGCGCCTTCACCAGGCTGGCACGGGCTTGGCGCATCGACTCGCCGCCCATCGACCCGCTGTTGTCGATCACGAAGACGAGCTCGCGCGGGATCGATGGCGTTTCCGGCAGAACCGAGGGCGGGGTGATCGTGGCCATCACGTAGTCTTCGTCATCCACCCGCTGT
>NZ_JAVRIB010000028.1:0-12875 GCF_031846275.1 Spectribacter hydrogenoxidans | reverse complement strand
CATCCATCTGCTACTTAAAAGAGATAAAGCCATATGATGGGAAGGCCCGAGGAGATCCCCACCAACACCCCGCTCCGATCCGTGCCGGAAGATTACTCTCCCCCGGGTGCCGGACGCTGGTACACCCTGACCGAGGGGCTCGACGCAGGCAAAACCCTGTTTTATTACGATATTCACGTGGGCGACGAGCCGCCGCAAGCAACCGTGCTTTTCGTGCACGGCAATCCGGAGTGCTCCTACACCTACCGGCACGTGCGGGACGCACTCCTTGCGAGCGACTTACCGATGCGCCTTATCGCGATCGACCATATCGGCTTCGGTCTTTCAGACCAAGCGACCTTCGAGATGGTGGATTTCCACCATGCCCAGAATCTTCGTGAGCTCGTCCGCCACCTGGACCTAACTGACATCACCCTGGTCATTCACGACTGGGGTGGCCCCATCGGGGTCGGCACATTCCTTGAAGAACCAGAGCGGGTGAGCAACCTGCTGCTCATGAACACGGCAGTCTTTCCGATGCCGGCAGAAGGCTACACGTACGCCAACTGGCCCATTCCCTGGCTGCCGTGGTGTCGCACGCCGCGCGTCGTGCCCGATCGTCTGTGGGGCGGTGTCGCCGCTTATGTCGTCTCGAAGGCGGAGCCGCAGAGTGCGACCTCCTTCCTGCTCGGAGTCGGCCGGTACCTCGTCAAGCACGGGTTGGACCGCTTCGAAGCTAACTCCCCGGAAGCAGTATGGTCCGGACAAATGCAAAGCATCGCCAATGCTCGAAGCTCAAAGCGCAACGTGCTACAGACGCCCGTGTGGGGGCATGGTTACCGGTATCATGACCCACAGCATGGGGAACAGGACAACCACGAGTTCTATCGCCGCATGCACCAAATGGTCCCGCAGCAATGGGGCCCTACAGGACGTAACATCGGAGTTGCTGGCTATTTCGGCGCCTGGGATCCGTGCGGCAAGCGCGAAGTCATCCGCCAATGGCAGGACGCGCTCCCACAGATGGTCGGGCGTACCTACGAATATCCCGACCACGGGCATTTCATCGAGGAATACAAAGGGCGGGAGATGGCCGACTCCATACTCGCGCTCAACGGACTTCAATAAGTCAGATCCCAGTGCTGTGCGCCGCCAATGTTTCTTGTCCGCCAGGCTCCAGCCTATGGAAATGAGATAACGCTTGATTAGAGCGTGCTTCGAGAGCACCGGCGGCGACCAACCGACCTTCCGCTACCTCCAACGGCCCTGAGAAACTGCCGAGTGAGACGGTGTATACCCATTTAGCGGCTACCGAGGGCTCCCTGGATATGCTGCTGCATCTCAGCTAGCTGAAACGCCGCCTGAAGACGATAACGCTCGAACCTGTCGCGTTCCTTCTCGATAACGGCCGTGATGCTTTCCTTAAGCCTTCTAATCGTCTGTCTACGGACAACTTCGGTACGCCCACGGAGCACTGATAAATCAACGCCTTGCGCCGTACGGCGCAAGGGGGTTCCCAGAGCTGCTAGAATTTGCTGCGACAGCTGCTGGGTAGTCGCCACGGCATCCAATAGGGTTTGCGTGTGCGCACGCGCCAGCCAGTCGAAGACCGTCGGCTGGGCCTCGCCGATCACGCCGTATGCCCCGGCCGCAAGCGCCAGCCACTGATTTCCATCTTGCAAAGTCCCTTCCAAACGTTCGAGCGATGCGAGGACCTCTTCGCTCATTGTCACTGCCCGTCGATACAGTATTTGCCCGCGCCGACGATCCCCGAGTTTGTTATACGTGTTTGCAGCGGCGATGTGAGCCTCCAGCGCCGCCGCATCGCGTATGCCCCCGTTCTCGATCAGGGCGTCCCAGAAGCGCAGCGTGCGCCGCAATTGACCCTGATCTGCCTCGTCATAGGCGACCCGCTCAAACTCCTCGCTCGGCACGCAGTCCTGCACCGCATCGTACGTCACCGCACGGTACTGGGCGCAACCGATGGCATTGATCCGGCGTAGCGACTTGAGCGCGGTTGTCGGCGGGTCCGAGGGGGTGGACACGAAACCGGGCGGCTCGACAAGCGGCTGCGCCTCCCCCCTGGGCGCCACCATGGCCCATCCCATGCCCAGCAATGCCTTACGGGCGGCTGGACGGGACAAGGACACGCGATGGAAGACGCGTCCGGCGGACGCGCCATAACCCTGCGACAGGAACTGCCATCCCAGCGCGGTATTGGCCTGCGCGCGCAACGCACCGGTCTCGGCGTCCAGCGTCGGGGAACGGCCCACACGATCGAGCACGGCCAGCGCCTCGTCCCGACGGCCGACGTTCATGAGCGCGTACGCGTAGTTCATCCGCATGGCATAGTGTAGTAGCGCCGCATCAAAGGACTCCATCCAGGTACCCGCCGCCTGCAGGTGCTGTCCCGTCGACAACACCGTCACCGCCTCCTTGATGCGTCCCTGACTCAGATACAGTCGCGAGAGAAGGTCACGCCAGCGGCTGCGCAACACCAGCGGTACCTCGGCCGGCTCGGCGGCCAGCCAGCGCAGGGCGCGGTCCGAATCATCCCATCGACTGTAATGGGAGGCGAGCTGTAGCCGCGTCTCGTAAGCGGCCAACGTAGCACTACGATCCTCCAGCTCCCGCAAAGCGACGACTGTCTCTCCGGGCACGCCGGCCCTCAGGGCGCAATCCGCATACGCACGCCAGAAGGCGGCCGACATTGGATCCGCACTGCGTTCCTTGTAGTCGTAGAGGCGATGCAGGCCGGCCCAGGGGGTGTCGACACATATCACCACGCTGTAGCGGACATCTGGCGCGACCGCGCGCGCCCCGTCGCTCGCCGCGAGCGATGGCGAGCTCGCGGACGGCATCAATCGACGTACCAAACCCTTGATGTTCGGGTTGGGAAAACTATACGACTCGGCATCCGCTTCCGCGCGCGGCTGCCAGGCTCGGATCCGCAATTCCGGCCCAAGCCAGCGTTCTCGGAAGCGGATTTCCAGCATCGGCGCCGATACCAGCCCGGGCAGCCGGCACGCCAGTACCCTCCGTTCGGTCGTGGCCTCTCCCGAGGTCTCGAGAACGAACCGGCAGGAACGCTCCTCCCGCGCGACAGCCGGTAGATCGGCCCGCAAGAGGCCTTGTTTTCTGTCGGAAGGGTTAAAGTCGATACGGGCAACGACAGTGTCTTCAGCACTCAGAACCTGCAACTGCGCGGAACGCAGCGACAAGTCCGGCTCAATATTCAGGTACGCGTATGCCGTCGTGTCCGTAGCCGGCCCAAGCAATGCCAGCAAACGGCTCTTGACCGTGGCGAGCTCATCCTGAATCGGAAAGGCGTCACCGTTTGCCGCTGCCGGGACTGGACGGGGCAACACCGTCGCGACCAGACATAAGAGCAGAGCCCCCATCCGGTTCCCAGGCTTACGCACAACACCAAGCCTCTCGCTCTATTCTGGTGATTCTGGCGGTAATACTCATACTCGTCCCATGGAGCTGATCGCGTTCCGCGTCAGGTATCGTTTGTAGATGCTGGGATCGTTGACCAGTGTTTTGTGTTCACCGGATATCTCCCGAACCTGTTCTAACCGCGTAATCCGGCCGGTCTGGAAGTCGTAGGCGTGGACGTAGGTCCAGGACCAGTACGGATGCTTGCCGTCCATGAAGCGGTTTTCCCCATCGTCGTAGAGGCTGTAGCAGCCATCGAACGAACGGAACGGCTCGCCCTTGCGGTCATAGGTCACCATTGCGATCGGCATATGGTTACGCGCATCGAACCATACGCGCTTCTTGCTTACCGGTGCGCGCTTGTATGCGACCGGCTCCGCCTCCGTGATGATCGCTTCTGGAACGAGCTCGACCACGCTATCGAAGAAACTCTGCCCTTCGGGGCCGCCGTGCAGGCCATGCTCCCAATTAGGGTGCCTCCCGTTCCAGCCCCCGGAGACACCTGCAAGCATCGGCTGCCGGCCTATGATCCGATAATTGCCCCAGGTGTGCAGAGGGTCCCCCGCCGCCCACGCGTCCGAAAGGTACAAAGCCGATCCTGGAACCAGCGGCTCAAAACGCTGGTTGGTCGGGAATTGTCGAATCCGCCGGAATTCCGGGAGGTACCCGTAAAGTTCGGGGAACTGGTGCTGGTCGTAAGGCCAGATATTCAGAAAGGACGTGCCCTTGTGGCTGTCGGGCGAGGTGAAGATCACGGAATTGAACCGCAACTTGTCCCTGTGCTCAGGCATGTAAGGCTTCGGCTCGACCGTGGTGCGGGCCACCGGCGCCAGTTCCACCCAAACAGCGTTGTATTCATAATCGGTCTCTCCATTGTGCGCGATGTCCTTTTCCTTCACCGCGTATACACTGGAATCGTGCCGTCCCCAACTCAGTGTCAGGCCCGCAAACAACTTCAGCGCCGTGTCGGCGTTGGGAAATGGATCGCCGCCGATCCACGGCTTGCCGTTCTGCGTCACTACGTTCTGGCGCTCATCGAACCGCGCCTTTCCCTGGTTGCGCAGGGTGGCTTCCAGGTATTCCCAGGGGCCCAGGCGCATGTAATCGGTGGTGGTCGGTAGAATCTTGAGCCGGCGCCCCATCTCCTTGACGTGCTTGTATTTGGCCGGCTCGAGCAAGTCCTTGACGTGCTTGACGTTGTCGGCGGTGATTATGTCGCCGGTATTGATCCGTCCCTTGGTGTATTCCTCGATCGAGAGCAACCTATCCGGATAGGCCTTGTTGATCTCCCCGGTATCGGCGATCACCGGCCACAAGGGGGCGAGTACCCCCCCGCCCGCCAAGATCTGCCCGCCACGCTGCAACATAGCCCGACGTGTCAGCCGCCTATTCCACATCCGATGACAATCCTTGATTTTGACTGGCGGGAGCGCCGCGGACGATTACATGCAATGGTCTCATTGCGATACGTCCCGGCGTGATACTCGCCTCGGCGCCCCCGTCATCAGAACTGGTACTTGAACCGTACTGCCACTTCGTCGGCCCAATCCACACTGCTGAGCGTGTTTTCGGTGGGCTCTCCATACAGATTCCCATCGATGAAATTATAAAAGAACTCGGCAATCATGCCGTTGCCCAGATTCCACTGAAGCAACGGCTGCACCAGGATCCCGCCCTTGATATCCAACAGCGTCGCGAACTCGAATACGAACTCGCGACCCGGCCAGGGTTGCATCGCGGCGAGAACCAGATAATTGGCGCTGGAGATGCCGGGCGGCGGCGCGTTGGTTTCGGATGCGCCATAGCCACTTAGGTGGCGCCCCACCAAGTCACTCTCGCTGCGATGCTGAAACTGGCCGACCAGATAGGCGGCCGGAAACGCGGCGGTCCATCGAGTCCACTTTTCCACCACCAGGGACGCGATCCATTCGTCAGTCTTGAGGAAGCTGCTGCTTAGCGTTGGCGCCGTGAAGACCCGCTCCGGCGTGTACTGCACCTCTAGATTGAGAATGATCTGGTTGAGCAGGCTGTTCTCGCTCGAGGTCACATAGCTCAGACCCAAGCCGTAGACATCTTCCCGATGGTAATCGCGCTCAATATAGCCACGGTAACTGCCACCCGCCGCCACCATGAGAGTGTTGAGCTGATTGAAGAGCTCATCATAGCTCTGAACTTTGGTGACATAGACGTCTTTCAGGTCCGGAAATTCCTCGACCGCCTGATTAAAGCCTCCGATACCATCGAGGCGGGCATCCGCCGCATAGGTGAACCATTCGCGCGCGGTGTAGACACCTCCGGGCTCGGGAACAAAGTTTGTCTTGGACAGAGCTTCGCCGGGGTTTTCGCTATTGCGGCACAGCGTCGGATTCTCGGTTCCGTCGCAGGTAGGGAGTTTGACGGCATAGGCCGTATTGGCGGTTTCGCCGAGGGTGCCGGTCAGGGGGGATTCGACCCCGCTTCTTGCCCAACTGAAGGTTCCCGCCGGATGCATGCGGGTAACCGCCATCGCCTGCCAGCCCCAGTTACCGTAGTCGGCCTTCATGCGGAATCCGCCGTCGATTTCATTGTCGTACCCGCCGCTATAGTAGTTGTCATAGACGGTGAACTGCGCGGGGATCACATTGAACGACGTATTCGGGTTTCCGTAGATGCGGGGCTGGAACTTGCCCACATAGGAGTCGATCACGATACTTCCCAGCTGGTAGGTCCCGCGCAAGGACAGCTTGGGCACGCGTTTATCGGAGAACTCCTCGAATGCCCGATCCAGCAGGGAATGCCGTCTCAGATCCAGGCCATTCACCACATCGAGCGTACGGAAGAAGATCGCCTGGCCCCAGGCAATCTGCTGATTGCCAGCACGCAGAGTGAGGTTACCCTCCTTATACTCCACCAACAGCGCCGGAAAATCGATCAGGTAGTTCTCGCCGGCGAATTCGAGGGGATTAATGTTCTTTCCATTTCTTCCCAGGGCTTCGAAGTAGTTCGGCGAGCCCTGGTAGAGTTCGGGTGGGCCACCGATGATGCCGGTGCCCTGCTGGTCGGCCACGCTTCCCGCATCGAACTCTTCATAGAAGCCGGGATCGTAAACGCCCCGCACGCGACCGACGAATCGCCAGCTGCGAGTGAATTTCATCTGCAACTCACTTTGGGCACGCAACACCGTATAGTTATAGTCCCTTTCCTTGGTGGGGACCCGGTCCCCACGACGCAGGACATCGGAGAAGGCCGGCAACGGCGTATTCCAGTCGTTCCCATCGGTGAGGGGCATACCCGCCAGAGTCGGCGGCACGAAGGTCTGACGCGGCACGGCCACTTTCTGAAACATGTTGGTCGTCTGGTTATTGATATTCTGTGCCGACGTAGTACGAACGCTGCCCTCCGCCCGAATGAACGTGCTCAGGGTCGTCTTGCCCCAAAGCCGTTCGAAAAATCCTTCATTCCCACTGGGCGGTCCAGCCGGCGCAGCCCAGACGAAGGTCGTACAGAGCACCAACGCGCCTCCAGTGACCATACGCACCAAATTACTCAGTCTTGTCTCGTTCATCTGATTCCCCCGGTACTGTTGAACTAATGATTGCTGTCTTGACGGGTTACGCTGGCATTCACGCAATACCGATCACTTCGGTAGCTTTATGATTTGTGCGCCATAGCCCACGGCAATGGGCACACCGGTCGGCGATTTCGCAATCTCGCTATACCAGTTGAGAGCCAGATCGAGGCTGTCCAGGACTTCCCAGGTCTCGCCGTCATCATCGCTACTGAGTGTGGCGCGCATGCCTACGCCGACGACGCGGCCGTCGGTCCCACTGACGATATCAAGCAAGTTGGCGTCTACCGGCGTATCCAGGCGCTGCCAGCTCCGTCCCTGATCAAGCGTCTTGAGCATCAGACCCGACTGGCCTACGGCAAACCCGACCCCGTCTGTCCGGACATGCAGCGCGTTAACGGTGGGTTGGACCTGCCCTGACGGTATCTCGCTGTCGTCGTAGACGAGTTCCCAATGCTCGCCGGCATCCGGCGAGCGCATGATGTAGGAAAGCTCGCCACCGAGAAGTACTGTGTTGTTTTCCAGCACTTGAACAGCCGCAATCGTGGGGTTGCCCTGTGCCCCGGACATGCCGCCGTCCTCCGTTATCAGGGCGCCCCAGTCAGGCTTCGCGGAGTGCCACGACTCGCCGCCGTCACGGGAACGCAAGACAGTGCCGAACGCACCGACGATGTAGGCCAGCCCTTCAGAGTTGATGTCCACATTGAGAAGACGTTCGGGCGTACCACTTTCGATTTTCCGCCAGCCACCGCCATCAGCGGACACCAAAATGAGTCCCTGCTGTCCGACCGCGATTGCCCGATCGCCCTGCAGAGCTATACCCAACAACGCCAACTCGGTAGGGGGCTCTTCGCGCTCCCAGGTAGACCCGCCGTCTTCCGTCCGCATAACCCGGCCAAGGTCGCCCACCGCCATGCCGCGTTCGCCGTCGAAGTCGATGGCGAAGAGGCGTTCGTGGGCCACGCCTGCCGCCAGAACGCCATAACCGGGCGCGGTATCGGCAGCCGCACTATCGTCTACGGCACCGGCAGAGCAGGCAAAGAATAGGGTGAACAGAGCCGCCACGGCTCGATTCGAGAGATGGTATTTCATGGCTGGGGCCTCGTGGATTCAGCAATCGGTGCAGCCGGGGCGAACCCCGGCCTGCACCTGACACGGGTTGGGTATGACCCGCCTTATACGCGGCCCAATGCCTGCTGGGCGGAAGGCGTCAGATAGGTGTCGTACATCCAGTCCTGATCGATCTCGAACAGGCTCTTGATGCCGGATGCTTCCTTGGCGTGGTCAATGAGCGTCATCCGCTTGTTCTGCATGTTGTAGCTCATCACCCAAGTCCAGGACCATGCGGGATGCTTGCCGTCATGGCCCATGACTCTGAGATTGTCCGTATCGTAATAGCCGAATGCCGATTCGAAACTTACCCACGGCTTTTCCTGACGGTCGAATCTCAAGCAACCGGTGTAAGTGGAATTGCGGGCATCAAAATACGCCAGCCGGTAGCTCACCGGTGCGCGTGGATAGCCCGTGGGTTTGGACTTCACGACATAGGCCTCCGGCGCCAGCGACAGTTCAACATCCATGTACTTCTCGTTGCCGGGAATTCTCGGCATTTCCCAGTTCTCGTTCTTGATCGAAATATTGCCGCTGGTTGACATAAGCATCGGCTTACGCTCGACAATCTCGTATTCACCCCAAGTCAGCATGGGATCGCCCGCGGCCCACGGATCGGTCAGAAACCAGGTGGCACCGGGAACGAGCGGCTCGAACCGCTGATTGGCGGGGTACTGGCGCACGCGCCGAAATTGCGGAAGGTACCCGTAAAGATCCGGGACCTCACGCTGATCGTATTTCCAGACACTCAAGAACGACGTGCCCTTCACATCGTCCGAACTCTCGAAATACGCTGTCTGTCGCCGAATTTCGTCGCTCTTGCCCCGGAACACTTGGCCGTCGATACGCGCCTGCATCTGCAGCTCGACCCATGCGAAATCGTAGGCGTACTCCTCTTGCCCATCACCGCCATAGTCATGCTGCCGGACCGCGTAAAGATTGGCATCGGCGCGCCCCCAGCTCAGGGCTGCGTTGGCCTGTGTTTGCAGGGCATCTTGCGGATTCGGGAAGGGGAAGCCGCCCCGCCAGGGCTTGCCGTCGGGCCCGACAACGTTGCCGTTACTATCGAACTTGGCCTTATAGCCGGTCTGCTCGTTCTCAAGAGTTTTCTGCAGGTTCTGGTAAGTGAACATGCGTGTCATGTCGGTCTCTGGCGGACCCACTCTGAAGCGTCTTCCGTCGTTTTTAATCTGGAAAATCTGGCAAGGATCCAGCAGATGCTCTACATGCTCGACGTTATCGGCAGTAACGTAATCGCCAACGGATATCTTGCCCTTGGTCTGCTCCTCAATAGAAAAGGCCTCGTCCGGATATGCCTTACTGATGTCCTGCAGACCGGAATCCTTAGCCCAGAGCTTGTCGAGCGGCATGAGCACACCGGCTCCCGCCCCCAGTGCCATGTTCTGCATCATCTGACGGCGCGAGTAATCAACGTCATATTTCTTGATACGCATCGTATCCTCCGTAGCACTCTAATGTGCAATATCGCTTGGGTTGATAATCAGACTGTTTGTGGAGTCGCATCCGCCACAGCCCTCTGCTCATGGATCTGCTCGAACTCCGAGAGGTCCACGCTCTCGCCGACGATCAGGTCCTCCCGGGCCACAAACTTCGGCTTGATGAACCAGATCAGCAAAGGCAACACGATCAGCGCGAGGACCATATTGATCAACATGATTGCGGCAAGCAGGAGGCCCATGTCGGCGGTAAACTTGAGATCCGACAAGAAATACCAAGGCAGGATCCCAACCAGCATGATCGCGGCCGTGAACATGATCGCCTTGCCGGTCGTGGTCATGGCCGTAGTCAGGGCCCGCTCCCAGTGATGGTCCTGGGCGGTGAATTCCTCGCAGATGCGGGACAGCAGGTAGAACCCATAATCGATACCTACACCCACACCGAGCACCGCAACCATGACGGAGTTGATATCCAGGCCGATGCCCAGTAGTTGCATGGTCGCGGTGAGGTAGAAGTTGGCCAGTACCACCGGTATCAGCACAATCAGCGCCGCCACCGGCGAACGGTAGGCAAAGGTGGCGATCATGAAGATCGCCGAGGCAAGCAGGACCAGGATGAACCAGTGGTAACGCTCAACCACCGAGTTCATGGCCTCCTGCAGGGCAATCGTTCCCGAGGCGAGTCGAACCGTGAATTCATCGTGTTCCTCGCCTACCGTTTCGACAGCTTGCCTGCCCGCCGCCAAGGCTCCGTCGACGGTTTTCTGTTTGTTGTCGCGGTAGTACAACGACACGGTCGAGTTCTGGAATTTGAAATCCGATACCTGAGAGAAATTCTCAGGATTCTGGCCGAAGCTGATAGCCATTGCGGCCCCGTTGACGGCCCGGTCCGTGGGATCCACCGGCAACCACTTCGGGTCCCCACCGGAGTACAGACGGTTGCCCTGCTCCATAAAGTCAGCAAAAGAACGCGTCTCGCGTGCCGGCAATGCATTCTCGCCTGCGCCTTTCTCAGTGCTGAGCTGAATCTCCTTCATGACCCGGTATGCTTCGGCAGTACGGGCCGTGCGGACGCTGCTGTCATCGTCCTTTGAGTCGAGAATAATCTCGAGGCTGTTCACGCCGGGGAAATGATCATTTACGGCGCGCACCCCGGTGTTAAATGCCGATTCGTCCCATAATAGATTGCTGCCTTCCGTTGGATTACCTATCTCGATTTGCAAGGCGGTGTAAATGGCGCCCACCGAAAGCCCCAGGACCACAACCCCGGTCACCAGGGCCGGCCGCCCGTGCACCAGGACGCTCATCGATTCGAGCAGTTTCCGCTGGATGCGGTGCACGCCCTTCTCCGTTCCGCGCTCGCCCACGATGTCGGCGATGTTGCGCGGCGAGGGCAGATAGGACAGAAGAATGGAAATCAGGATCACGCCCGTCGGAATGAGGCAGATCGCCCAGAAGCCGGCAAACAGCGCGAAACGCTGCATGGCCGGAATCGGCGCCAATCCAATGAACACGATGCCGAGCGCGTCCGTGATGATGCCCAGTATGCTCGGCGCGAGCATCACCCCCATGGTGATCTCAGCGGCCTTCACCTTGTCCGGGACATGCTCGAAAATCTCGTAGAAGCGCTCGGTGAACTGCACGCAGTGCGAGAAAGAGCGGGCCACCAGCAGCAGGGGCACAATCATCAGAAGCGGCTCGATGGTCGAGCTGATCCAGCCGATTAATCCGAAGCCCCAGATCGCGGCGACCAGGCTCACGACCACCGGCACCGTGACGCCTGCAACATTGCGCATGTAGCCCACCAGCGCCAGCACCAGCAGCAGCAACGTGATGCCGAAGATCGCGTAGGTCTGGCCCTGAAGCTGATACACCCATCCCGTGAGCATGGGCTGGCCCACCAGGTGCACTTCGTGGTTCTCATCCTCGGCCTGCCGCGCCAGTCGACGGGCCTCTTCGAAGACCGTGTCGTATTCCAGAAGATGCTCGTGGAAGGCTGCGTTGATCAGCGTTGCCGTGCCATCCTGGGAAACGAGATATTTGCGTGCGGCTGGGGAGCGTTCCACGCGCTGGTGAAAGCTCGCCAACGTTTCGGGGTTGTTGGGCACCTTGTCCCCCATAAGCGGAACCATATTGATTCCCTGGGGCGTAGCCTCGGCATAGCGGGCCTTTTCCGTTGTAATGGAGAGAATGGCATCATGGTTAACGCCGGGCGTCAGATCGATGTCCCGCGTCAGATCCCATACCTTCTGGAGGGTCTCCTGGTTGTAAATGGTCTCACCATCTGTCCGCTTGACCATGATGGTCACTGTCAAGGGATTACCAAAGCCCGGGTGATCCTTGAACGTTTGCACAAAGGGGTCGTCGGCAGGCAGAAGATCCGAAAAAATCGTCCGGACTTCAACCCAGGGGATTCCTGCCGCGAAGGCCGCCGTGATAAGGAAGAACAAGACGCCTACCACGCCTCGATGAGCCATGATCCAACGCGCAAAGCGAAACCGCATACTATCCATTTGACCCCCTGCTGATTAAGACGCTTCGAACACTACTCAGAGCAGACCGCACAAACGAGCGGCGAATACAGCGGCACATCGATTACTGACCTCCAGGCGTTGGAACACTTGTTTCAGGTGCCACTTAACTGTGTTCACAGAAACATCCATCCGACGCGCGATCTCTGTATTCGCGGCTCCGCTGGCGACATGCCGTAACACGGCCCGTTGTGTGCGAGTCAGGGCGATCTTATGGCCGGGTGAACTGCCCCACCGCTGGCTTGACGTAACGCTCAGACGACCCAAATTCTCTTCTTTATCAGCCGTTCTATACGAGATCGATTTTTCGGGCACATTCGGCAAGCTGAGTTCCGGACAAATAAAACGGGAAAGATCTTCGAATGGGCAGTCGGACAGACGCTTGAGGCAGCGCAGCGCACCCTGCTGGTCGCTCATTCGGCAGCGTAACGCCGCCTCCAGCATTATCAGCCTGGTAGCAAGCCAGTCACCGTTGACTCGAAGCGCATCGCGCCCCGAAACTCGGCGTCTCGAAATCGAAAACGTCGCACCACTATCAAGTGCGCCGACATCACTCATATGATTTCTCCTCGTGCCAGTCTCTTGCTGACTTATTTTTACTAGCGATCGCTGATAGCACGGCGATCGCGTTTCATTTATTTATTGCCGCCAAGACAAGTCCGCTTCGGCTTTTCTTACGCCAATAAAAACCGTGGTCCTACAAGAACATCACGTGTATGTCCGACAGTAAAGCAGGGGTAAGGTATAGGCACACCTTCCGAAAGGAGGGTTTTCAGGCCGTCATGGGGTAATCCCCCCATTCTTAGCGCTGTC
>NZ_JAVRIB010000027.1:0-16070 GCF_031846275.1 Spectribacter hydrogenoxidans | reverse complement strand
CTGGAGCGGGCGATGGGAATCGAACCCACATCATCAGCTTGGAAGGCTGAGGTTCTACCGTTGAACTACGCCCGCCTGCTCGTTAAACCCACCCGCTAATCCTCGTCTTCGGCCAGCCGAATACGGGCAGAACCGCTAGCGGCTGCTTCCTGTTTGGTGGAGGGGGAAGGATTCGAACCTTCGAAGGCTAAGCCGGCAGATTTACAGTCTGCTCCCTTTGACCGCTCGGGCACCCCTCCGGTGCTTCTCGCTCCGCGACTTTCGGACACGTACCCGGCCGCGAAGAGCCGCGTATTCTTCTGGTTCGCCGGCACGATGTCAACCGCTGGCGCGGCGAGTGGCTATCGACTCGGTTACCATGCCGGTCAGCGAACTTCGGCAGGGTCCGTCCCCATGGATATCCGGCAGCTTCAATATCTCTCCGCGCTCGCCCAGGAGCGGCATTTCACCCGGGCGGCGCAGCGCTGCAACGTCACCCAGCCCACGCTCTCCGGCCGCATCCGGCAGCTGGAGCAGGAGCTGGGCGTGCCGATCGTGGAACGCGACCACCGCTACCACGCGCTGACCGCCGAAGGCGAACGGGTGCTGCGGTGGGCAGAGACCATCCTCGACAATTGCGATGCCATGCGGCAGGAGCTGTCGGCGCTCAAGGGCGGCCTGAGCGGGCGTCTGGCACTGGGCGTGATCCCTTCCGCACTGCCGATGGTGGTGGCGGTATCCGGCGCCATGCGCGCTCGCTATCCCAGCGTGGCCGTTTCGGTACACTCACGTACGTCGGACAAGATTCTTCAGGAGGTGGAGGCGTTCCACTTCGATGCCGGCATTACTTACCTCGACAACGAGCCGGTCGAGCGCATGGAAACCCGGCATCTCTACGACGAGCACTACCAGTTGTTCCTACCCGCCGACCACGAGTGGGCCAACCGCGAAAGCGTGACCTGGGCCGAGGCCGCGGAACTGCCGCTGTGCCTACTCACGCCCAACATGCAGAACCGGCGCATCATCAACGGTGCCTTCCATGCCGCGCAATGCAGCCCGGTGGCGGAAATCGAGACGGATTCGGTGGTCGCGCTGTGGTCCCATGTCCGCTTCGGCGGCTGGGCCAGCATCATGCCCGCCTATTTCAGCGAGCTGTTCGGCAACGAAAGCACGGTTCACAGCATTCCGCTGGTGGAACCGGAGGTGCGTCACCAGGTGGGCCTGATCACCCTGGCACGCGATCCGCTATCGCCGATCGTGGCGGCCCTGTTCGAGGTCTGCCGGGATACGCCGCTCTTTCCCCTGGCGGGCGACCACCTGCTCCCTGCGGATTCAGGCTGAACCGGCGGGCGCCCCGGCATTCGCGTCGGACAACTCCTGGGCGGCCCACTCCACCAGGGGGTGCAGCCCTTCGCCGCCCCCGACCCGGAATGCCACCAGCTGCGAACGCATCTGCGGCGGCCAGAATTTCCGGATGTGGTCGAGTACGCCTTCCCGGGCACGCGCCTCGGGATAGGCCTGAAAGTAGGCGGCAATCTGATTGGCCATGTGAACCATCTTGTGGTCATCCATTCGCGATCACCTCCCGCATTTGCATTCGCTCCGCCCCCGTCATCAGCAGAAAACCGCCGTCCCGCACCAGACAGGCCAGGGTGATGTTGGCCTCGCGCGCCAGCCGTACCGCCAGGGCGGTCGGGGCCGAGGCCGTGCACAGCAGGCGCAGGCCGAACGCCGAGGCCTTCTGAACCAGTTCATAACTGCAGCGGCTCGACATCACCACGAAGCCGCTCGCCGGATCCACGCGTTCCCGCAGCAGAGCGCCGATAAGCTTGTCCAGGGCGTTGTGTCGGCCCACATCCTCGCGGGCCGTCTGCAGTATGCCGTCGGGACCGGCGAAGGCCGCCACATGCATGGCCCCCGCCACCGCGTTGAACGGCTGATGGTCGCGCAGCCCCGCCATGGCCCGCAGCACCGCGTTGCCGTCGAAGGCCGGGCCGTCGGGTACGCGCCCGAGCGGCTTGATGGCGTCGCGCAGGCTTTCCACCCCGCACAGGCCGCAACTGCTCACCCCGGCCAGGCGTCGTTCGCGTCGCGCGGACGCCGGCATTTCCCCGACCAGACGAACCTCGACGACATGCCCTTCCGGCCGCAGGTGCCGAATCACGCTGTCCACTTCGTCCGGATGCCGGATCACGCCTTCCGACCGCAGGAACCCGTAGGCGAAGTCCTCGGTATCGGCCGGCGACGCCAGCATCACCGCGTAGTTCTCGTCGTTGACGACCACGGCCACCGGCACTTCCTCGGGGAAGGCGCGCGTGACCGGCTCGACCGCGCCGTCCGACCACCGCTGCGCGGTTATTCGACCGGCCACCCAGGCCTGGTCGGCATCGGCCCTGTCGACCGGGGCGGTCATGATTCGGTCAGGCCTTCTCGGTTTCGGGTTCCGCGATGCGCTGCTGATTCTCCCGATCGTCGAGATAGCGTTTCTGCCACTCGGACATGGTGTTGCAGGGACGCACTTCCACCGCGGTCACCTTGTATTCCGGGCATTCGGTGGCCCAGTCGGAATACTCGGTGGTGATCACGTTGGCCGCCGTCTCCGGGAAGTGGAACGTGGTGTAGACCACGCCCGGCATCATGCGCTCGCTCACGATCGCTCGCAGCGTGGTTTCACCCATGCGCGACGCCACCGCTACCAGCGTGCCGTCCCGGATACCCCGGGTCTCGGCGTCCGACGGATGCAGTTCCAGCCAGTCCTCGCCGTGCCAGACACGGTTCTCGGTGCGACGGGTCTGGGCGCCCACGTTGTACTGGGAAAGAATCCGGCCGGTGGTCAGCAGCAGCGGGAACTTGCGGTTGGCCCGCTCGTCGGTGGCCACATAGGGCGTGAGCATGAATTTGCCCTTGCCGCGCACGAACTCGCCGATGTGCATGACCGGCGTGCCTTCCGGGTATTCCTCGTTGCATGGCCACTGGATGCTGCCGAGCTGATCGAGACGCTCGAAGCTCACGCCCTGGAACGTCGGCGTGGTACGAGCGACCTCGTCCATGATCTCGGACGGGTGGTTGTAGTGCATGGGATACCCGAGCTTCTGCGCCAGGTCCTGGGTGATTTCCCAGTCGGCCTTGCCGGCCGGCGGCTCCTGCACCTTGCGCACGCGGTTGATGCGGCGCTCGGCGTTGGTGAAAGTGCCGTCCTTCTCCAGGAACGACGACCCCGGCAGGAATACGTGGGCGTAGGAGGCGGTTTCGTTCAGGAACAGGTCCTGCACGATCACGCACTCCATCGCCGACAGGCCGGCGGCGATGTGCTTGATATTCGGGTCGGACTGGAGAATGTCCTCGCCCTGCACGTACAGCGCCTTGAACGTGCCGCCGGTGGCCGCGTCGATCATGTTGGGAATCCGCAGACCCGGCTCGGTGTCCAGGGTAACGCCCCATTCCTTCTCGTAGATGTCGCGCACGTCCTGTCGCGATATGTGCCGGTAGCCAGGCAGTTCGTGCGGGAACGAGCCCATGTCGCAGGAGCCCTGCACGTTGTTCTGGCCGCGCAGCGGATTCACGCCCACGCCATTGCGGCCGATGTTGCCGGTGCACATGGCCAGATTGGCCATGCCCATGACCATGGTCGACCCCTGACTGTGTTCGGTCACGCCCAGACCGTAATAGATCGCGGCGTTGCCGCCGGTGGCGTAAAGCCGCGCCGCGGCGCGAATGTCAGCGGCCGACACGCCGGTGATCTCGGCCACGGTTTCCGGACTGTTTTCGGGCCGGAGGATGAAGTCGCGCCATTCCGCGTATTCGTCGACCTCGCAGCGATCGCGGACGAAGTCTTCGTCCGCCAGCCCCTCGTCCAGCACGGTGTGGGCGAGCGCATTGATCAGCGGCACGTTGGTGCCGGGCTTGAGTTGCAGATGGTGGTCAGCCTCGACGTGCGCGGAACGCACCAGATCGATGGCCCGCGGGTCGGCCACGATCAGCCGGGCCCCGGCCCGCAGCCGCCGCTTCATCTGCGAGGCGAACACCGGGTGCGCGTCGGTGGGGTTGGCGCCGATCACCAGCATCACGTCGGATTCTTCCACCGAGTCGAAATCCTGCGTGCCCGCCGAGGTGCCCAGGGTGGTCTTCAGACCGTAGCCGGTGGGCGAGTGACACACCCGGGCGCAGGTATCGACATTATTGGTGCCGAACACGGCCCGCGCCAGCTTCTGCACCAGATAGGTTTCCTCGTTGGTGCAGCGGCTGGAGGTGATCGCCCCGAGCGCCGCACGGCCGTACTCGTCACTGATGGCACGAATGCGCTGGACGGTGAAATCGTAGGCCTCGTCCCAGCTCACCTCCCGCCAGGGGTCGGTGATCTTTTCCCGGATCATCGGCGAGGTGATGCGGTCCGGATGCTGGGTATAGCCCCAGGCAAAGCGGCCTTTCACGCAGGAATGGCCGTGATTCGCCTTGCCTTCCTTGTAGGGCACCATGCGCACGACGTCGTCGCCCTTCATCTCGGCCTGGAAGGAACAGCCCACCCCGCAGTAGGCGCAGGTAGTGGTCACCGCCCGTTCCGGCATGCCCAGTTCGATCACGTCCTTTTCCAGCAACGCTTCGGTCGGGCAGGCCTGCACGCAGGCGCCACAGGACACGCATTCGGAATTCAGGAAGTCGTCCGAATCGGTACCGGCACTGATCATCGACGCGAAACCGCGGCCGTCCACCGTCAGCGCGAATGTGCCCTGCACCTCGTTGCAGGCCCGCACACAGCGCGAACAGACGATGCAGCGGCTCGAGTCGAACCGGAAATAGGGGTTGGAGGCATCGGGCTCGACGTCCTGGTGATTGGCTCCGTCGCGGCCGTAGCGAACCTCGGTCACGCCAAGCTGATCGGCCAGTTGCAGCAGTTCGTCATCGCCGTGTCCGTCGGGCGTCACGCTCTGGCCCGGGTGATCCGACAGGTACAGCTCCACCACCCCGCGCCGCAGCTCGTTGAGCTTGTCGCTCTGGGTACGCACCTCCATGCCCTCGGCCACCGGCATGGTACAGGAAGCCGGATAGCCCCGCTTGCCCTCGACCTCGACCAGACAGAGCCGGCAGGAGCCGAACGGCTCGAGGTTGTCGGAGGCACAGAGCTTGGGCACATCGATGCCCGATTCCAGGGCTGCCCGCATGACCGACGTGCCCTCGGGCACCGTCACGGACTGGCCGTCGATTTCCAGCGTCACCTGCTGGTCGGAATGACTGGCGGGGGTGCCGAAATCGGTGGGTTTGAGCTGGGTGGACATGGCTGCCTCCTGAGAGGACCGCTGATGAGTTCGGAATCAGGCCGCGGCGGTGCGCGGCTCGAAATCGTCCGGGAAATGGTTCAGGGCGGACAGCACCGGGAATGGCGCCATCCCGCCGTGGGCGCAGAGCGACCCCTGGATCATGGTTTCGCACAGTTCGCGCAGCAGCGCGATATTGCGGTCGCGATCGTCGTCGGCGGTGATCCGGTCGATCACCTCCTGGCCGCGCACCGACCCCACACGGCAGGGCGTGCACTTGCCGCAGGACTCGATGGCGCAGAATTCCAGCGCGAAACGCGCCTGCGCCACCATATCCACGGTGTCGTCGAATACCACGACGCCGCCGTGGCCGATCATGCTGTTGACCTCGGCGAAGGCCTCGTAATCCAGCGGCGTGTCGAACAGGTCGGGCGGCAGATACGCGCCCAGCGGGCCGCCAACCTGCACCGCCCGGGCGGGCCGACCGCTGGCGCAGCCGCCGCCGAGTTCGTTGATCAAGTGACCGAGGGTGACCCCGAACGGCACTTCGTACAGACCGGGCCGGGCCACATTGCCGCAAAGCTGCACGGTCAGCGTGCCGCGAGACTTTTCCACGCCGACCGCATGGTAGGCCGCGCCGCCGTCGGCAAGAATGGCCGGCACCGATCCCAGCGTGATCACGTTGTTGACCACCGTCGGCCGGTTCAGAAAACCCTGGATGGCAGGCAGCGGCGGCTTGAAGCGAATCACGCCCCGCTTGCCTTCCAGGCTTTCCAGTAATGAGGTTTCTTCGCCGCAGATGTAGGCCCCGGCGCCCAGGCGGACCTCGATATCAAACGCCTGGCCCGAGCCCATCACCGACTCGCCCAGCATGCCGTTGGCGCGCGCCGCTTCCAGCGCCTTTTCCAGCATGCGATGGGCGTCCGGATACTCGGACCGCAGATAGATGTAGCCCCGTTCGGCGCCGACCGCCAAGGCCGCGATGGTCATGCCTTCCAGCAGGCAGAACGGGTCGCCTTCCATCAGCATGCGATCGGCAAACGTGCCGCTGTCGCCCTCATCGGCATTGCAGACGATGTACTTCGGCGTGACTTCCTGATCGTGCACGGTCTGCCACTTGATGCCGGTGGGAAAGCCCGCCCCGCCACGGCCGCGCAGCCCGGAGGCCTTGACCTCATCGACAATCGCCTGCGGTTCCATGTCCAGCGCGGCGCGCAAGCCGGCCGTGCCGCCATGGGCGACGTAATCGTCCCAGTCGCCCGGTACCACCCGGCCGGTGCGGCCGAGGGTGAGCCGTTGCTGCCCCTGACTGGCAAGCAACTCGTCGACGTCGCCCACGCAGCGCGGATCATCGCGGCTTTCCGCCTGAAGTGCCTCCACCAGCGTTGCGGTGTCGTTCGCCTGGATCGGCCCGTAACCGATGCGGCGTCCTTCGGCTTCCACCTCGACCAGCGGTTCCAGCCAGTACAGGCCGCGGGAACCCGTCCGGACCACATCAAGGCCCGCGGACCGCAGCGCCGCCGCAACCTCGTCAGCCCCGATGGACACCGCCGTGCTGTCTGCCGGTACGAATACCCTCATGATGCTTCGCCTCCGACCGCCCCGGCGATCAGACTGCTGACCCGGTCCGGCGTAAGCCGGCCGAGCGTTCGTTCATCGAACTGGACGGACGGCGCACAGGGGCAGTTGCCGAGGCAGTACACCGCCTCCACGTCCACCCGACAGGCCGGATCGGCCGCCAGCGATGATGCCGTTGCCCATACTTCGCGGCCACCCACCGCCTGGCAGGCCTCCGCACGGCACACCTTCAGACTGTGCGGGCGCGGCGGCGTCCGCCGGAAATCGTGATAAAAGGTCACCACGCCGTAGACCTCGGCGCGGGAAAGATTCAGGTATCGCGCGACTTCACCGATTGCCTCGCCCGGCACATAGCCGAATGCCGCCTGCAAATCGTGGAGAATGGGCAACAACGGCCCCTCCCGATTGGCGTGTCGCTCACAGATGGCTTCAACCTGTCGTGACTTGGCTGTTTCCTCCGCGCTCATGCTGTCGTGCTCTTTTTAATGGCTTCAGTCGCGCGATACCTGAACAACGCGCATGTTGCCCTCAAGAAGCTACGCCGCTGCACGGCACAGTCAAATTGCAATTTCCGATTTGGTAATAGAGAGGGGCAATGGTGCGGCGCAGAATGGGCGGCCGCTGCGGGGGAGGATATGGAGCCGGCGACAGGAGTCGAACCCGCGACCTACTGATTACAAATCAGTTGCTCTACCAACTGAGCTACGCCGGCTTAAGGCGGTCCATCACACTAGTCACGCTCGGGCGTCCTGTCCTCGCTTAACAATCCGGCGCGCCATCCATGACGCCCGCTCGCCGGGACGAAGCCGTGCTTCGTCATTCTCCGGCGAGCCCCACCGAGCTTGGCCGGCTTGAGGCGATCCATCGCTACAGGCGCGCTCGAGCCACGCCGGATCCGAGCGCCGCAAAGTCTATCGCGAATGGCCGTTGCTTGACGATGCATTGATGGCGGATTCCACGGCCACTCGCCCCAGTCCTTCCAGCACGATATCCGGCGCCAGATGCCAGTCGCCTTCCAGACGATCGGCAAGCCGTGCGGCCTCGCCGCCGGCCAGTATCCGCCGATCCAGTGCGAATCGCCGACACACCCGCTCGATCAGACCAACGGCCGCGTGCAGCGCTCCCGCCGCGACCGCCGTATCGGTGTCGCGGGCCAGATCATCCGGCACCTGCTCAACCGGCTGCGACCGGATCCGGGTATGCGCGTGAATCGCCTGCTGCATGGTCGCCATGCCCGGCACGATCAATCCGCCCTGATGGCAGCCCGTGGCATCCACCACGTCCACGGTCAGGGCCGTGCCCGCATCCACGACCACCACCGAGCCGGGCCCGCGGTGAAACGCGCCGATGCAGGCCAGCCAGCGGTCGACGCCCAGGCACTCCGGTCGGGCATAGGCGCATTGCACACCCGCGGCACTCGCCGAGGACACCACCTCTACCGCCGCCCGGCCCAGTCGATCCCGGGACCAGGCCTGCAGCGGTGTAGCCAGATCGGCGTCGGCCACGGTTGCAAACCAGACCGGGCCGTCGAAATCGGTCGACAAGGTGTCGACCCAGTCGCCGCGCCCGTCATGGGCCAGCGCCTGAACCGGACCCGGTCGACCGGCCGCATCGGCCCGGGCCCATTTCACCCGGGTGTTGCCGATGTCCACCAGCAGCGTCATGCCAGACCCCGCACCGTGACATCGCCCGCATAACAGCGACGCACGCCGTCATCCAGTCGCACCAGCAGGGCCCCATCCGGCGCCAGACCGGCCGCGTACCCGGCCTGGCGGCGCCCGTCGATATCCACTTCGATCGGGGCATCCCGCAGGGCGTCGAAATCCGGCCAGCGCCGCTGGAAGGGCGGGAAGCCATGCTTCTGATAATCCTGCATCGCCCCGATCACCGCGGCCAGACAGTGGCCGGCCAGCCGGTTTCGCGGCGGCGGCACGGCGAGCAGCCGATCCAGGGCGGTCCAGGGCTGGTCCACATCCCGGGCCTGCCCGGCTTCCATCGCGGCATTCAGGCCCACGCCGGTGACGATCCGGCAGCCGCCCGCCGCCTCGCCGCGATGTTCCATCAGGATTCCGCCGAGTTTGGCGCCGTCCACCAGCAGATCGTTCGGCCACTTGAGACCGATCTCGGCCACGCCGAGGTCACGCAGGGCCTCGGCCAGACGGATGCCCACCGCCAGTCCCAGCGCGCCGATCGCATTGGGCGCCGGATCAAACGTCCAGCTCAGCGACAGGTACAGATTCGCGCCATAGGGCGATACCCACTGGCGACCGCGACGACCGCGCCCCCCGCTCTGGTGCTCGGCGAACAGGGCATGGGCGCCGGTGTCGGGCGCAGCCAGCAGACGGTCGCTGGTGGAATCAATCGAGCCGCAGACTGCGAGCGAGTTCAGCGCCGACGCGGCATCAACCGGCATCGCCTTGCGAATGGCATCCGCCTGCAACGGCTCGAACGGTCGCGCCAGCCGGTAACCGCGGCCGCGCACGGCATGAATGGTCACGCCAAGCCCCCGTGCCGCCGCCACCCGTTTCCATACCGCGGCCCGGCTCAGACCCAGCGTAGCCGCCAGCGCCGCACCGGAATGCCAGTGGCCGTCGGCCAGATGGTGGATGACAGCGCCGGGATCCAGCGGCACGCGGGTGGATTCGCTCACCGGCGCCGGCGCAGCAGCATCACCCGCTCGAAGCGGCTTTCCTCCCCGGCCAGAAGCCGGGAGACATTGCTCCGGTGGGTGAACAGCATCAGCAACCACATGGCCAGGGCGAACAGAACCGGGGCCGAGCCGAGTGCCGGCCACACCCAGACGGCCTGGGTGAACACGACCGCCCCCATCGCCAGCAGAATTGCCAGACTGACCATGCCGGAAAGCACCAGCACGACAACAAAGGTCAGCACCCCGGGCACCAGCGGCCCGGGCGCCAGCACGACAAGCACGCCGATCAGCGTCGCGGCCCCCTTGCCGCCGGCGAAACCGAAGTACACCGGATAGACGTGGCCGATCACCGCGGCGGCGCCGCAGGCAAATGCCAGCCAGCCCGGCCCGCCGGCCACCAGCAGCGGTAGCAACCCGGCGGCCACGACGCCCTTGGCCAGATCGAACAGCAGCACCAGCACGCCATACAGGCGTCCGCCGGTACGCAACGCATTGGTGGCCCCGGCGTTGCCGCTGCCGGCGGCGCGCAGATCCGCCTTGCCCAGCAGCCGGCCGATCAACAGCCCACCCGACAGCGCCCCGATCAGGTAGGCCGCGACAATCACCAGCAGTGTTGCAATCACAGGTTGCCCCCGATCAGCCGACGTTCACATTGTAGGAAAAATCGGTCTTCTGCGCGGCGGCGGCCCGGCGGCCGTAGAGTCGTTCGATCTCGCCGGCATAGCGCCGCGCCACGGCCCGCCTGCGCAGCTTCTCGGTCACGGTGAGCAGGCCATTGTCGACGCTCCAGACCTCGTCGACGACCGCCACCCGGCGGATCTGCGCATGACCCGGGAAATGGCGCAGGCGCTGACCAATGCGCTTGAGCATCGCCCGCTCGAGCTGCGGATCCCCGCGGTCCGCGGGGCTGTCGGGGTCCAGCCCCAGCGTGCCCATGAGGGCGTGCAGCGCCGCGTCATCGCAGGTCACCAGCGCGGCCAGATAGGGCCGGGCTTCGCCCACCACCGCCGCCCGGGTGAACAGCGGGTCCAGGCCGATGGTGCGTTCCAGCGGCTCGGGCGAGGCCTTGTCGCCGGTCGCCATCACGATGATCTCCTTGAGCCGACCGGTGAGAAACAGGCGGCTCTGGTCCAGACGGCTGACCTTGTCGCCGGTGCGCAGCCAGTTGCCGCCGGATTCCAGCACCGCCGCGGTGGCCTCGGCATCGCCCCAGTAGCCCTGCATCACGCCGGGGGTGCGCACCCACAACTCGTTGTCGGGCCCCAGGCGGGTCTGCACATCGTCCAGTAGCGACCCGACGCTGGCGGGATCGTTGTCATCCATCCGGTTGACGCTGACCACCGGACCGGCCTCGGTCAGGCCATAGCCCTGCAGGATCGGCAACCCCAGGCCGATCAGCGTTCGCGCTACCGGCCGGGGCAGCGCCGCCGCCCCCGAAATCGCCACTTCCAGCCGGCCGCCGAAGGGCCGCAGGCAGGGTCGCGCCACCAGTTGCCGCAGTAGCGGCCAGATCAGATGCCGCAAACGTCGGGGCCCGCGCCCCTGCTGGCGTTCGAATACCGACCAGCCGAGCTCCGTGGTCAGGCGTACCAGTCGGCGCACCCATCGGGGCCGCCGGGTGAGACTGCGCTGGAGCTCGGTGTAGTAGTGCTCGTAGATTCGCGGCACGCCGACCAGCGCCGTCGGACGGGCGTTGGCCAGGGTCAGACTGAGAAATCGCGGATGGCGGCAGAACGACAGCGTGGCGCCAGTAATCAGGGCGCGGTGGTAGTCGACCGTGCGCTCGTAGGCATGGGCCAGCGGCACGAAAGATACCAGATGCTCGTCCACGGGCGTGTCGACCGCGCGGGCACAGGCATAGGCATTCCACACCAGGCTGGCGTGGCTGAGCATCACCCCGCGGGCGCGGCCGGAGGTGCCGGAGGTATAGACCAGCGAGGCCAGCTCCGTCGGCGCCGGAGTCAACGACGCCCGCTGCGGCTCGTCGGGCAACCACTGATCGCCGGCCACCAGCCGCGTATCCCCTTCGGTATCCCCGTCAAGAGCGACCACGGTTTGCACCGCGGGACAATCGTCCTCCGCCAGAATCGACCGCCACCAGCGGCCCTTGGCCACCACCACCAGCGCCGCGCCGCTGTCGCGCAGCACGTCGCCGCTGCTCGCGGGCGTATCACCGCAGAACAGGCCTACCGACACCAGCCCCTGATCCAGCGCCGCCTGATCGACTGCCACCCAGCTCGGGCTGTTGCGCACCAGAATGGCGACCCGCGACCCGGCGGCCAGCTCGCTGCTGGCCAGGCCGGCCCGCCAGCGGCCGACCAGCCGCTCGGCCTGTGCCCAGGTCAGGGATCGCCAGCGGCGGGCCGGCGGATCGAAGTAGCGATAGGCGGTTTCGTTGGGCGTGAGCGCCACCCGGCCGGCGAACAGCGCCGGCAGCGTGGTGGCCCGGGCGGCGGGTACCCAGTGCATGGCATCCGTCATGACGGCAGCGACAACCAGGCCGTGCGCCGCGCCGCCGTCTCGGCGTCGCAGCGGCTCATCAGACGGAATCGCCACTGGTCAGCGGCCGGCGCCCGCGGGGCGAAGCGCCGCGTGAGCAGCTCGTCATCGCGGAACAGGTGCAGGGTTACCGGGGTCCCGGTCGGGACGCGTCGCAGTCGCCGGGTCAGGGTATCCGCCTCGGCACGCAGACCGTCCACTGCCACGATCACGTCCCCGGGGCACAGGCCGGCGGCTTCTGCCGGACTGTCCGTCAGCACGTGCAGCAACCGCGCCGGTCCGGCGCCGGCATTGAGCCGTAGCCCCTGGGCCAGCAGAAAGGCCGCACCGTCGCGGGTGTCCGGCGTTACCCGGCGGGCCCGGACGCCGAAGCGCGCCAGGAGTTCGGCGAGGGGCAGTTCTTCGGTGCCCCGCACGGCGCCGTCGAAGAAATCGGACAGATCGGCGCCAGCCACCTCGGCGGCAATCGCCTCGAGTCCGTTCTCGGGCACCGGAATGCCCGGACGCCCGTGCTCGGCCCAGACCCGGGCCATCACGTCATCCAGACTGACGTCGCCCTCCGTTCGGTCACGCAGCAGCAGATCCAGACAAAGCGCCACCAGCGCTCCCTTGCCGTAATAGCTGACCACCGCGTTGGGGCTGTTCTCGTCCGGCCGGTAGAACTTGGTCCAGGCATCGAAGCTGGACTGGGCCAGGCTCTGGCAACGCCGGCCCGGATTGCCGGCCAGCCGGTTGGCGATCCGCTGCAGCCGGCCGAGGTACGCGGTTTCGTCGATCAGCCCGGCCCGCACCAGGGCCAGATCGTCGTAGTAGCTGGTCACCCCTTCGTAGGCCCACAAGTCCTCGAAATGGGCTTCCGTCGCAAGGTCGCTGTCGGCCACCGCAGCCGGTTGAATCCGCTTGACGTTCCAGAGGTGGAAATATTCGTGGCTGCACAGGCCGAGCAACTCGGCATAGGCGTCGCTGCGGCCGGCCGCACCGGCCACCGGCAGCGCGTTGCGGTCGACCAGCAACGCGGCACTCGCACGGTGCTCGAGACCACCGTAACCGGCGCCGGCGATCTGGGCCAGAAACAGGTAGTTGTCCATCGGCATCTCGCCAAACACCGCCGCCTGGGCTTCGCACACGCGGGTCAGATCGGCGGCCAGCTTCTCGCGATCGGCATCATGGCGCCCCAGGCAGACAAAGGCATGTGGCACCCCGCCGGCCTGGAAGTCGATCCGGTCGATGTTCCGGCCCATGGCCACGGGATAATCAATCAGGCTCCGGTAATCATCCGCGGCATACTCGCCGAAACCTGCCGCATCGACCGCCACGGCGGGCAGACTGGTGGCCACTTGCCAGTCGTGATCAGGCAGCGGTGGCAGACGAACCCGACAGGGCGACGTTTCCCGACCCACCGGACGCAGATAGACCGAGGTGCCGTCGAAGAAACCACGCTGATCATCCAGATAGGCGGCGCGTACCGAGCTGTCGCGCGCGTGCAACTCGTAAGTCAGGGTCAGGGCGTCCGCCACCGGCGCCGCCTGCCAAGTCTGTTTGTCGATCTTACGTACGACGACCGGGTTACCTGCCGCATCGCTGGCGGCCACCGACAATATGTTGCGGGCGAATTCGCGAATCAGATAACTGCCCGGCACCCAGGCCGGCAGCGTGAACCGCTGGCCTTCGGTATCGGGCGCGGGCACGGTGCAGGTCACGCGGAATCGGTGTCCACGCGGCGAAACGGCGCTGACCTCGTACTCGACCGGTGTCATCGGCATGCCGGGTTCCTGAAAGGCGCGCGATTCTACGCCGCTGCCGGCCGGATTGCATGCAGCGTGCCGGGCTGGTCGGCTTTCCGCCCCTCAGGTTTTCTGCAAGACTCCCGATAACCATAGACAAGGTACGGCATCGGGTGGCGCAACCGGACGGCGACCGGAACCTTCCGGCGCCGCTGCCACCCCGGTGGCGTTTGTCTCTCCCTGGAGTTCGTCGATGCCCAATCGCCTTCCGCAACTGCGAGGGTGTCCCGCCAGTCCGGGACGGCAGCGCGGGGCCACACTCGTTTTTACCGCGTTCACGCTGGTGGCCCTAGTGGCGACACTGGGGCTGGCCATCGATGTGGGACGGCTCTACGTGACTCAGACCCAGTTGCAGCGCACCGCCGAGGTGGCAGCCTTGGATGCGGCGCGGGCGATTGGCGGCTGCGCTGTGGGCGAACCGAACTCTCCTCAGGATGCCGCGAAAAACGCAGCCGAACAGGCGATATTGCGTCACGCGGACGACGACGGCGCGCCGGCCATAACGCTAGAAGAAGGATCACCTCGTCTGGGCATCCAGGAAAGCGACGGCTCACTGCTCAGTTTCGCGGCCAGCGACGCCTTTGATGCCGACTCGGTCCAGGTCACCCTGACCCGCCCGGCGCCGACGCCGCTGGTGGCATTTTTCACCGCCGATCGCCCGCTGACCGCCTCGGCCACCGCCATCAGTCGTCCCCAGGCGGGTATTTCGGTTGGCACGTCGCTGGCCCGCATTGGCGGACTCGACGGCAGCGAGGGCATTCTGGCCGCCCTGCTCGGCACCAACCAGGTGAACCTGGTCAGCTACAACGGGCTGGTCGATGCCGAGCTGACCGTCGGCGATCTGCTGCAGGCCGACGCGACCATCGGCGGCCTCAATGACCTGCTGACCACGAATTTCACCCTGCCGGAATCGCTGAATCTGATTGCCGACGCGCTGGACAACGTAACCGCCGGCACCAATGCACTGGCCGCCAATACCCTGCGCGACCTCGCCAATCTTGCCGATACGGGGCTGACCTCCCGGCTGGATCAGGTTCTGAATATCGAACCCGGCCTCGAGAACGTGATCAACGCCCTGCCGGTGGACGTCACCAGCCTGCTGACCGGCCTGGCCCAGGCGGCCAATCAGGGGGCCCCGGTCGCGCTGCCGGTGGGGATTGATCTGGGCGGAATAGCACGCGTCAATGGCACGGTAAAAATAATAGAACCGCCGCAAATGGCTTTTGGCCGAGCGGGACGAGTCGGAGATAAATTTCGTACAACGGCAACGACTTCTCAAGTCGCTGTTCAGCTTCGAATAGAGGTGCTCGGTGCTTTGCCCAGCGCACTGGGCGGCGCATTGATCAACCTACCCATTTTTATAAAAAGCGCCGGTGCCAAAGCCCACCTTACGGACATTAATTGCGCCGGGCCCAGCAATGAAGATATCAGGGGGAGTGGCCCATTCCAGCATTCTGTTCATATCGATTCAGACACTAGTTTGGTCGATATCGGTATCGGCGAGTTCAGTGACATCAGCGCATTTGACCCGCAGCCCCCCGGCCCGAACGAAGAAACGGTCCTGGTAAACGCGATCGGAATCGCTCAAGTGGTTACAACTGCTGGCCTTCAGGTGACATTAGGTAGAGGCGGCTCGCCAACATTCGTCGAACAATCGCCACCTAAGGCTCCAAACTGCGCGCCAAACGATGACAACCTTATCTTCTGTGGCCCCTTTCCACCTGATGAAAATGGCGTAACTCAAACCCAGTCGGTCGACACGCCACCGATCGATGCACTTGATGGATTCTTGTCAGATTTGTCAACTCAACTCGCCGACCCAGATACACTTGAAGTCAGAGTGTTGGGAACTTGCCTGCCCATTCTTTGCAACTTAACCTCGGCGCTACTGGCGCCTATTGTTAACACGGTAGTGTCGCTGCTCCAACCTGTTCTAGACGTTCTTGGCACCGCACTGCTGGAACCGCTTCTAGGGTTACTGGGTCTCGATGTAGGCGTAGCAGATGTAACCGTGTCATCCGTGTTGGTTGACCAACCAAGAATTTACTGCACCGACCGCCAATGCGACGGGAGTTAGACAAAACGGGGACAAACCCTGGGAAAAACCGGAGAAAACCGGGACAGACCCCGTTTTAATGGAACAGCAGCTCGGAGCAGCGCCGGCTGCTAAACCAGCGCGATGTCGAACTGCCGCAGGGCGGTATCCGTCGTGGCAAGTGGCAGATCTTCGCAAATCGCCTGCGCGGCAAGCATGCGGTCGAATGGATCACGATGCTCGACATCCCAGGAGCCGGCCTTGAGCGCGTGCTCGGCCGTGACCGGCAAAGG
>NZ_JAVRIB010000026.1:0-16818 GCF_031846275.1 Spectribacter hydrogenoxidans | reverse complement strand
CCCGAGCATGCACCCATCGGGGCCAAGGACCCTGCGGACTACTGGCAAGAAGCGACAGCCACTATGTCGCCCCATCGAATCAACCAGCATATGCATTGGCACGCGTTGCCAAAAGGCTGGGAACAGCTTGACTATGAGACGTTCGCGGAACGCCGGCGCGATTTGATCGCGGCAGTCGTCAAGGAGGGGTTCCTCTCTCTATTCGAAAATCCGAACGCAGTCCAAAAAGAGGCAACCGCCGCCGAACTCGCCCAGCAGGACGAGTCACAAACGCTGGAGTTCAAATCCACGGCTCGCTGGAACATGCGAGCTAACCAGGCCGACAAGAAGATGGAGCATGTCGCACTCAAGACCGTTTGCGGCTTTCTAAACGCCGAGGGCGGAAAACTGATTGTCGGCGTTGACGATGACGGCAACGCCCTTGGACTTTCACCCGACTACTCCACGTTGAAGAAGCCGGACCGTGATGGGTTTGAGCTATGGCTTCGCCAGCACATCGAAAACAACCTTTCTATCCAAACGGCCAAACTTGTCCGTGTCGCTTTTGACACCATCGACGATAAAGAGGTCGCAGTGCTGACAATTGCGCCGAGCGGACGGCCAGTTTTCGCGAAGGGCCTCGGCGATCAACAACCCAACGATTTTTGGGTTCGCCTAGGCAACCAGACGAAGCAGTTGCACGGCGATGAGATGATCGAATATCAGCAACAGCATTGGCATTAGATAGCGAACGTCCCGGCTATTAACCAGAAGCGCCCATCGCCTCTAACTCAGACGCCCACGCCGCCAATGCATTCTGCCTCTCGAAAAAATAATCGTGCCGGTCGTACGTGCCTTGAACTCCCCTGATCTTATGGTTCAAACATCGCTCTGCAATATCGGCCGTTACGCCAATCCGTGACAAGTGCGACCGCGCGGTACGTCTCAAGTCATGCACAGTGAATGGCGCTAAGCCGTGGCCAAGCTCCTCAAGAGCGCGGTTTAAGGTGTCCGGCCCAACATGGGGGAACCGTTTGCGCATGGAAACCCGCCGCGCGGGGAATACGAAAGCGCTCTTACACGCCCGCACCTGAAGTTCGTGCAACCACGAGATAGCCAGTGCGGGTAATGGAATCTCAGTCGGTCTGGCGCTCTTGTTAACAGACAGACGCCATAGACCTGCGACCAAATCCATGTCTTCCCATCGCGCGCTGAGCAACTCCATCTTGCGCACGCACAACAGCAAGAGAAGCTTCACGGCCAGTTCGTTATCTCGCCCAAAACTGCGCGACTCGGACATTGCGGCAAATAGCTTGCGCAGTTCGTGTCCACTCAGAAACCGCTCGCGGCTGGATTCCTGTCCGCCAGCATCCGACTGATCGAAGTCCGCCACGGGATTCAGCCCAACAATGTGGCGTTTCCTCGCGTAACGAAATATGCGCTGGATGTAACGTAGCGCGTCATTGGAAACAGTTGGTGCGCCGCCACGGGCTATCTCACCCAACAGCCTGTCGACTTGCATCGGCGTCACATCACCGATGGGCGAGTCACCCAAATGCGGCTTGACCCACTTACGGAGAACGCGCTCAACAACGTCGGGGTGCTTGTAGCGGGGCCGAATCTCCTTCGCGAACCACTCATCAGCCACGGTGGCAAACCGCGCGCCCTGTAATGCCTCCGCTTTTGCCCGCTGCTTCTCCACTGCCGGATCGATACCACGCCGAACAAGCACCCGGCACTCGCGAGCCTCGTCACGCGCCTCCGCCAAGCTCATATCGGGGTATCGGCCCAGGAAATACCATTTTCCGTTCTTCGAGCCAAACCGATAACGGTAGTAGAACTGACTGGTTCCGCTGTCTCTAATGCGGAAGTACAGACCATCCCCCAGCGCCTTGGCCGGCATCGGCTCACCACGCTTGAGCCAAGCACGCAACTGAAGGTCAGTTATCGCTTTTTTCACCATGCCCCCCGTGTAGCCAATAAATCGGGAGCCCGCCTGCTCGTCTAACTCGCAGAGCTGGGCTACAAATTGGCTACACGCTACCACATGGATTGCGCTGGACCTAGGTGGAGCCTCTCAGAGAGAAAACTGCCCTTATCCATTTTTATCTAAAGGCTATTAGAGCCTGCCAGAAGCCACCAGAACTCATTCGATGTTCTGGACCTGTTCGCGCATCTGTTCGATGAGCACCTTCATCTCCACCGCGCAGCGGGTGATTTCCGCGTCCTGCGACTTCGATGACAGGGTATTGGCCTCGCGATTGAACTCCTGCATCAGGAAATCCAGTCGCCGGCCGACCGGCTCGTCGCGGGCCAGGGCCTCCTCGAAGGCCTCGACGTGGCTGAGCAGGCGCGACATTTCCTCGTCCACGTCCATGCGCTGCGCCACGATCGCCAGTTCCTGCTCCATGCGACCGGGATCCGCCTCGTCGGCCAGTTCGTCGAGCCGCGCCCGCAGCCGTCCCAGCCAGGCATCGCGAACTTCCGGCAACCGTTGCCGCACGGTGGCCACCAGATCACTGACGCCGGCGGCGCGCTCGCGCAGCATAGCGTCCAGGCGGGCGCCCTCGTCGGCGCGGCTTTCCTGCATAGCCGCAACCGCGGCGTCCAGCGCCTCGCCGGCCGCGGCCTGCAGCGTGTCGGTATCCGGTGCCATCTCCCGCAGCACGCCCGGCCAGGCCAGTGCCCGCAACGGATCGACCGGCCCGGCATTGTCGAGTGCCGACGCCGCCCGCCGGGCGCCGTCCGCCAAGGCCGCCAGCCGCTCGGCGTCGATCTCCAGACCGCCGCCGGCGATTTCCAGGCGCAGGCGCAGCTGACATTCCACCTTGCCGCGGCCGAGCCGGTCGCTAATCTTCTGCCGGAACGCGGATTCCAGCGCGCGGACTTCCTCGGGCAGACGCAGCGTGACGTCCAGATAGCGATGGTTGACCGACCGCAGTTCCCAGGCCAGCTGACCCCAGTCGCCGGATCGCTCGACCCGCGCGAAGCCAGTCATGCTGCGGATCACGGCCAAACCCGCCGGCAACGCAGACCGTGCGGGTGGGTCACGCTGTCCCTCCGCCGGCCTGGTTCGCCACCGCAGCCGCGGCCGCGGCCGCCTTGTCGGCATCACCCAGATAGCCCGACTCGACCACCCGCAGACGGTCATCCAGGCGATAACGCAGGGGCACGCCCGTGGGGATGTTCAGCTGGGTGATCTCGTCGTCGGGCACGTCATCTAGGTACTTCACCAGCGCCCTAAGGCTGTTGCCGTGCGCCGCCACCAGCAGCGTACGGCCCTGCTTGAGGGCCGGCGCCAGCGCGTCGTGCCAGTAGGGCAGAACCCGCTCGAGCGTGAGTTTCAGCGATTCGGTGGCAGGCAGCACACGGTCGTCGAGGAAATCGTAACGCGGATCGCGGCAGGGGTCGTCGTCGCGTTCCGGCTCGATCGGCGGCGGCGGAATGTCATAGCTTCGCCGCCACACATGGACCTGGTCCTCGCCGTGCCTTTCCGCCGTTTCTGCCTTGTCCAGCCCGGTCAGCGCGCCGTAGTGCCGCTCGTTCAGTCGCCAGTGGCGGGTCACCGGCACCCATGGCTGATCCATTTCCCCCAGCGCCAGCCACAGGGTGTGGATGGCACGGCTGAGCATGGATGTATGCGCGGCATCGAAACGCAGGCCCTCTGCCGCCAGCAGGCGGCCGGCTTCGCGGGCTTCGGCTTCGCCCTGGCCGGTCAGCGGCACGTCCACCCAGCCGGTGAATCGATTCTCGAGATTCCACTGGCTCTGGCCGTGGCGCAGCAGGACGAGTGTGCTGGACATGGATTGGGACCCCGTGATCACGACAGCGAAACGGCCGCGGATTCTAGCATGGGGCTGCCCTGAGACCCGGCGCACCCGGGTGCCGGAACCTTCTCCGGCGTCAGGGCGAAGGGCAGGCCTCGTTACCGTCAACAGCCATGTCGCGGATAGCCGCCCGGGTTTTGCGGGCCACCGCCTGCATGTCGCCGTCGCTTGCCTTCACCGCCTGTTCGGCGTGATCAAGCGCCTGGTCCCGACAGCCCTGTCCCGCCAGGACTTCCGCCAGATTGTTGTGCGCCGGCGCCGATTCGGGGAAACGGGCGAGCATTGCCCGGTAGGCCTGTACTGCCCGGGGCAGATCCCCGAGCTGATAGGACACATTGCCCAGACCCAGCCAGGCTGCGGGCTGATCAGGCCAGCGGCGGGTGGCAGCTTCGTAGGCGCGACGAGCCATGTCGCCGTGATCGGACTGTTCCAGTGCCACCGCCGACCGCAGGAAACGGCCGGGTTCGTCGCCGGCGGGCAACTCGCCGGGCTCCAGCAGCACCATGGCCCAGTGTTCGGCCTTGCCCCAATCATCCATGAAGTCCGCCGTGGTCACCCGTTTGGCCCGGTCGATACCGGTGTGTAGCACCATGACATCGTCCGCCGGGTGGAAGCCGATGACCACCGCGTAGTGCCAGATCGGGTAGATATTCCAGCCCAGGTTCTCGAGCACCAGCACCGGGCGGCCGTCGCGCAACTCGGCCAGGAGGCTATCGAGATCCGGCTGGATAACATGCGGCATGCGGCCCTGGCGTCTGGCGGTGGCCGCCATCTCCGCCTGCAGACTGCCTTCGAGTTCGGGTATCCAGACCTCGTCGACCAGCTCAGCCGGCCGTGTTTCGACCCCGCTGGCCTGCAGCATCATCGCCAGCGCGGCGGGGCCGCACTGATAGCGCTCTTGGGCGAAGAAGGGGGTGTCGGTCAGCAGGACTGGCGTGGCGTCCGGGCCGGTCCGGTCGACCAGCACCGGGCCGCGCGCCGCGCAGCCCACCAGGGCAAGCGCGACAAGCAGCAACAGGAACCGCCCGCGGCCCGGCCTTTTTCCGGCCGGGCGCGCGGGCAACGCCTCAGGCAACGCGGTCAGATACGGCTGAATACGTTGGTCACGCCAACCAGTTCAAGTACCAGCAGCACCAGGAACACGACACCCAGTACCGCCAGGGCACTGCCGCCAGCCGGCAGCGACTCGAGGTTGTCCTGCATCTGCGCCAGCTCGGCGTCGGTCAGGCTGGCCACGCGGGCCTGGGCGGCCGCAGGATCGACGCCCAGCTCGACCATCTGCTCGGCCACACGTTCCTGACCCAGCATGTCGCGGACCTCGGCAACGCGCTCGGCGCGGTCCGCTTCATCCAGCATGGCGCCCGTGCCCACCATTTCCGCCTGGGCCATGGGCACGAAGGCCAGCGACACCAGATGGGCAAACACGGCCAGCCAGGCAAAAAACGGCTTGCGTCCCGTCTTGTTCATGATGTGATCTCCATTTCCGGCAGTTGGCGTGGTGGTGTCTGCAGTCCCCGCCAGCATTCTATCGCGTTTCCGGCGCCGAGCCGACGGTGGCGGTCGTTTCATCCACGAATGCCGCAATGCGGTCGAGCTGCGGCGCGAACCAGCGCAGCGGCAGCGCCAGGTTGCCGATCAGCCGGATATGCCCAATACCGGGATAAAGTTCCAGCACCGCCTGCCCGCCCGCGGCGTTGACCCTGTCGGCGAGAATCTCGCTGTCCTCGGCATGGACGGTGACATCGTCTGCCCCGTGCATGAGCAGCATGGGGGGTTCATTGCCGTCGACGAAATTCACCGGCTGGCTGGCCGGCCAGGTGTCCTCGGGGCCGAAGGTGTCCTTGAGATCCGCCGCGGTGATCGGCAGGAACTCGTAGGGACCAGCCATCCCGATCATGCCGGCGAGCCAATCCGGTGAACCTCCCGCTGCCCGCAGATAGCGTTCGTCGGTGGCCAGCATCGCGGCGATGTGCGCACCGGCGGAATGCCCCATCAGGAACAGGCGCGCCGGGTCGCCCCCGTAATCAGACGCATGATCGCGCGCCCAGGCGGTGGCCAGGGCTCCGTCCTCGACGAAGTGGGGAAAACGCACTTCGGGATACAGCCGGTAATCCGGCACCATGGCGACGTAACCACGCGACGTCAGCGCCTGGGCCACGAACTTGAACCCGGCCCGTTCACCGCTGCTCCAGCGCCCGCCGTAGAAGAACACCACCACCGGCTTGTCCCGCGTTTCGCTGTCCGGTTCGTAGACATCGAGTCGCTGGCGCGGATGATCGCCGTAGGCCTGATCCGCATGCCGCGTATAACCGCCGGCGGGCGCCAGGGTGTTGACCAATTGCTGACCGCTGCAGGCGGCAGTGAGAGCGGCGAGCAGGCTCACCGCGACCAGACGGCATGACCGCCTCGTTTGAATTCCGGGCATGTCGTCATCCGCTGGGTTCAGGTCATCGTGACCATTTCTTCGGCGGCGGTGGGATGAATTGCCACGGTATTGTCGAAATCCGCCTTGGTGGCGCCCATGCGCACCGCCACGGCAAACCCCTGCAACATCTCGTCGGCGCCCTCGCCGATCACGTGCACCCCGACCACCTGCTCCTCGGCCCCGGCGCAGACCAGCCGCATGCGGCTAACCGGCTTGCGGTCCAGCACGCCGTAGCAGAGGTTGACGAACTGGCTGTCGTAGATCCGCACGGCGTCGAAGCGTTCCCGGGCCTCGGCTTCGGTCAGCCCCACGGTGCCGATGGGCGGATGCGAGAAGGTAACGGTGGGAATATTGGCGTAATCCAGATGTCGATCCGGCTGGCCGCCGAACAGCCGATCCGACAGCCGGCGGCCGGCGGCGATGGCCACCGGGGTCAGCTCGGCCCGCCCGGTGACATCGCCCAGGGCGTAAATACCGGCGGCCCGGGTATTCTGATAATCATCCACGGGCACAGTGCCGTCGCTATGCGGCTCGATGCCCACGCGATCGAGCCCGATGCCGTGGGTGTTAGGCACCCGGCCGATGGCCCATATCAAGGTGTCGTAAACGCCCTCGCCGCCCTGCTTGAAGCGGGCTCGCACCGACTCGCCTTCCTCCGTGAGTGCTTCCACATCGGTGTTCGTGACCACGTCGACACCGTCGGCCTGCATGCGCTCCAGCAGGGTATCGCCCAGCATCGGCTCGAACCCGCGCAGGACACGGTCGCGGCGGATCAGTAGCGATACGCGGCTGCCCAGCGCGGCCAGCATGCCGGCCAGTTCCACCGCGATATAGCCGGCACCGACCACCGCCACCCGGTCGGGACGGTCCGTCAGGGCGAAAAAGCCATCGGAATCGGTTCCCAGGGCACAGCCCGGCAGTTGCGGCCAGCGCGGCAGGCCGCCGGTGGCAATCACCACGTGATCGGCGGTGATTTCGTCCTCCCCGGTCTGCAACCGGCCCGGCGCCAGCAGTTCGCCGCGGGCGGCGAATACCGTCACCCCGTCCTTGTCGAGATTGCTGGCGTAGATGCCGTTGAGCCGCCGGATGTAGGCCTCGCGGCGCTCCACCAGCCGGCCCCAGTCCAGGGTCGGCGGCGTCAGATCGAAACCGTAACCGGCCGCGTCCTCGAAGGCATGGGCCATGTCGGCGGCGTGCCACATCACCTTCTTGGGCACGCAGCCGACGTTGACGCAGGTGCCGCCCAGTTCGCCCGCCTCGATCAGGGCGACTTGTGCACCATGCTGGGCGGCACGCCGGGCCGTGGCAATACCACCGCTGCCGCCGCCAAGCACGGCCAGATCGAAATGCCGGGTCACGTCTGCTCCAGGTGTGGGGTCGACCCGCATTGTACCCACAGCGCGATACACTCCGCGTGACCATCCGCAGGGGACCGAACCATGACCGATACGGTGATCTGGGCAGTGGTGGCGGGCGCGCTGATCGTGCTGGCCGTCTACGCCGTGGGCATCTACAACAACCTGGTACGGCTAAAGCACGCCATGGCCAAGGCCTGGAGCAATATCGACGTGGTGCTCAAGCAGCGTCATGACGAACTGCCCAAGCTGATAGAGACCTGCAAGCAGTACATGGGCTACGAGCAGGAAACGCTGGAACGCGTGATGCAGGCGCGCGCCGACGCCGAGCGCGCCCGCAGCGACGGCGACGTGCAGGGCGTGGGCAAGGCCGAGAACCAGATGCGCCTCGGGCTGGGCAACCTGTTCGCGGTGGCCGAGGCCTACCCCGATCTCAAGGCCAATGAAACCTTCGCCCGGCTGCAGGCGCGCATTACCGGCCTCGAGGAAACGATTGCCGACCGGCGCGAGTTCTACAACGAAAGCGTGAACCTCAACAACGTGCGCATCGAGCAGTTCCCGGACGTGTTGGTGGCGCGGATGCTGGGCTTCGGCGCCGGCACGCTGCTGGAGTTCGAGGCCGACCAGCTCACCGATCCCGACGTGGGCCAACTGTTCGGCTGACGTGATCCCGGACGGCGAGTTCTGGCTGGTCCTCGCGGGCTGCGGCGCGGTCGGCATCGGGTTGTTCATCGCCGCTGTCCGCAACTGGCGCCGTGCGCAGGCCATGCGGGGCACACCCACGTCGCGCGTCCGCTCGGCAGCCCAGGGCTATGTGGAGCTGGAGGGCCGTGCCGAACTACTGGACGGCCCCGCCATCATCTGCCCCCTGACCGCCCACCGCTGCGTGTGGTGGCACTACCGCATCCAGAAGAAGGTGAAGAGCGGTCGCAACACGCGCTGGCGCACGGTCGATTCCGGCACCAGCGACGACCTCTTCGCCCTGGACGACGCCACCGGCCGCTGCGTGATCGACCCGGTGGGCGCCAAGGTCACGCCGGGACGCCGTTACACCTGGTACGGCCACACCCCGCGTCCCACCCGCGGCCCCAAGTCGGGTGCGGGCGGCTGGCTGGGCATGCTGACCGGCGGCCACTACAAGTACGAGGAGCGGCTTATCGAGGTGGGCTCACCCTGCTACGCCATTGGCGCCTTCCGCACCCAGCGCCACGCCGGCAGCAATCGCGAGGACGACATTCGCGCCATTCTCACCGACTGGAAGCAGGACCAGGAACAATTGCTGGCCCGCTTCGACGTGAACAACGATGGCCACATCGATGACCGCGAATGGCAGGCCGCTCGCCGGGTGGCGGCCATGCAGGCCGACCGCCAGCGCCGGGAACAGGCTGCCGAGCCCGGCCTCAACGTGATGGCCCGGCCGGCCGACGGCCAGCCGTTCCTGCTGGCCGGTGTCGGCCAGGACGGGCTGATCCGCCGATACCACTGGCAGGGGCTCGGTTGTGCGGCGGGTTTTCTGGTGGCGGTCGGCGTGTTTGCCTGGCTGCTGGAAACCCGGGGAATCATCTGAGGTCCGATCCACACTGGCCCACCGGGGTGCAACTGGTTAGCCTTGGCGCCCCGATAAACGAATTGCTCTTCAGCGACTGGAATGCCACACCCATGACCGACACCAACCCGCTGCTCACCATGCTCGATGGCACCGGCCTGCCGCCGTTCGCCAATATCCGGCCGGAACACGCCGAGCCCGCGATCGACCAGCTGATCGCCGAATCCCGGACAGCAGTCGAGCAGAGCGCCGCGGCAGCGGAACAGGCCGACTGGGATCGCGTGGTGGCGCCGCTGGAAGCCGCCGAGGACCGACTCAGCCGGGCGTTCGCGCCAGTGCGCCACCTGCATTCGGTGATGGACTCGCCCGAGTGGCGAGCCGCGTTTGACGCCTGCCTGCCCAAGCTGACCGCGTTCCATACCGAACTGGGCCAGCATCGCGGCCTGTTCGACGCGGTCACCGCGATTGCCGAGGGCGATGAGTACGCACGCTTGAACGAGAACCAACGGAAGGTAGTGGACGATGCCCGGCGCAACTTCCGGCTGTCCGGCGTGGCCCTGGAAGGGGCCAATCGTGAACGCTTCGCCGAGATTGCCCAGCGCCTGTCCAGCCTGTCCAACCGCTTCCAGCAGAATCTGCTGGACGCCACCCAGGCCTGGACGCGGCACGTCACCGACGCCGGGGAACTGGCCGGCCTGCCGCAGTCGGCCCGCGATCTGCTGGCCCAGAATGCCGCCAGCAAGGACCTTGATGGCTGGCTGCTGACGCTGGATGCCCCCAGCTTCATGGTGGTGAATACCTATGCGGAAAACCGCGAGTTGCGGCGCGACATCTACACCGCATTCTCCACCCGCGCCTCGGACCAGGGCCCGCAGGCCGGCGAGTTCGACAACTCCGCGCTGATGGACGAGATTCTGGCGCTACGCCATGAACAGGCCGGCCTGCTGGGCTACGATAACTACGCCGCCTACTCGCTGGCTACCAAGATGGCACGCGATGCGAACGAGGTGGAGTCGTTCCTGCAGGATCTGGCCAAGCGCACGCACCCGCTGGCCGAACGCGAACTGGCCGAGCTCACCGAATTCGCCCGCGAGCGGGACGGGCTCGAGCAGCTTGAGGCCTGGGACGTCGGCTACTACATGGACCAGCTGCGCCAGGCCCGCTACCAGCTTTCGGCCGAGGATCTGCGCCCCTACTTTCCGGCCAGCCGCGTCATCGACGGCCTGTTCGGCGTGGTCGAACGGCTCTACGGCGTACGCGTCGAGACCGACACCGGCATCGAAACCTGGCATCCGGACGTGACCGCCTATGTCATTCGCGAGCCGGACGGCAGCGACCGCGGGTACTTCTACCTCGACCCCTACGCTCGGGAAGGCAAGCGCGGGGGCGCCTGGATGGATGAATGCCGCGTGCGTCGTCGGGTCGGTGACACAGTTCAGCTGCCGGTGGCATTTCTCACCTGCAACTTCACCCCGCCGGTAGACGGTGCCGACGCCCGGCTGACCCACGATGAAGTCCTCACCCTGTTCCACGAGTTCGGCCACGGCCTGCATCATCTGCTCACCCGCATCGACTACGCGGAAATCTCGGGCATCAACGGCGTGGAATGGGACGCGGTGGAACTGCCCAGCCAGTTCATGGAGAACTGGTGCTGGGAACGAGCGGCCCTCGACCTTTTTGCTCGGCATGCAGACAGCGGCGAGCCGCTGCCCGACGAGCTGTTCCAGCGCATGCAGGCGTCACGCCATTTCATGGCCGGCTGGATGATGCTGCGCCAGGTGGAGTTTTCGCTATTCGATCTGCGCCTGCATCGCGACGTCGATCCCGACCACGGCGTGGATGTTCAGAGCACGCTGAATGCGGTCCGCCGCGAGGTTTCCGTCCTGCAGCCGCCGGCGTTCAACCGCTTTGCCCACGGCTTCGGGCACATTTTCGCCGGTGGTTATGCCGCCGGCTATTACAGCTACAAATGGGCGGAAGTGCTCTCCGCGGATGCGTTCGCCGCTTTCGAGGAAACCGACCTGTTCGACCGCGACACCGGCCGGCGCTTTCTCACCGAAATTCTCGAACGCGGCGGCAGCCGCCCGGCGCTGGACAGCTTCAAGGCCTTCCGCGGCCGCGAACCGGCAATCGAGCCGTTGCTGCGACAGAACGGGCTGGTCGAGGATGCAGCCTGAACCACCCGGTCAGCAGTGTAGAAGCAACAAGAAATCGACATGCAAATCGCCACCTGGAACGTGAATTCCCTGAACGTGCGCCTGCCGCACGTGCTGGCCTGGCTTGAGACCAACCCGGTCGATGCGCTGGCACTGCAGGAAACCAAGCTCACCGACGAGAAATTCCCGGTGGACGCTCTGGCTGAGACCGGCTACCGGAGCGTGTTCAGCGGGCAGCCCACCTATAACGGCGTGGCGCTCCTGGCCCGCACGGAACCGGCTGACCCCGTGGCCGGGATACCCGGCTTCGAGGACCCGCAGAAACGGGTTCTGGCCGCCACCATCGACGGCGTTCGCGTAATCGGAGTTTACTGCCCCAACGGCGGCGATCTGGACACCGACAAGTACGCCTATAAGCTGGACTGGTTCGCCCGCCTGCACGACTACCTGGCCGACGAACTGGCCCGCCACGAGCGACTGATAGTTCTGGGCGATTACAACGTGGCGCCGCGCCCGGAAGACACCTGTGATCCGGAAAAATGGGAAGGCCGTATCCTCTGCTCGCCCCCCGAACGCGCGGCGCTCCAGTCCCTGCTCGACCTCGGGCTCACAGACACCTGGCGGCTTTTCGACGACCGCGAAGGTCGCCGCCGCTTCACCTGGTGGGATTACCGCAACGGCAGCTGGGCCCGCAACGCGGGACTGCGCATCGATCACATCCTGGCCAGCGAACCACTGGCCCGCGTCTGCGGCGAATGCACTGCGCATGTGGGCGAACGGGGCCGCAAGCGCCCCTCCGATCACGTGCCGGTGATCGCCGACTTCGCACTCTGATCGCGGCCGGAGCAAAGCAGACACTGATTGCCGGCACGCTCGGCAGCCGGCAACATCGGGGTATCGCCCATCTTTGACTCGCGAGATGACCGCCGCCCGCGCCCCAACCGATGACCAGGCCCCGCTGCTCGTCGACGACGACGGCACGGGCATTCGCCGTCTGATCCTGAACCGGCCGAGCCAGCGAAACGGGCTGTCGCGGGACCTGATGGGGCGGCTGTCCGACGCGCTGTCTGAAATCAACGATACACCGGGCGTCCGGGTGGTGGTGCTCGCCGCGAATGGGCCTGCCTTCTGCAGCGGCCACGATCTCAAGGAGCTGACGGCCGCCCGAAAGGAGAACGACGGCGGCCGGGCATTTTTTGCCGCAACCATGGCCCAATGCAGCAGCCTGATGCAGACGATCATGGGCTGTTCGAAACCCGTCATCGCCAGCGTTCACGGCATGGCAACGGCGGCCGGGTGTCAGCTGGTGGCCAGCTGCGATCTGGCAATCGCCGCGGAAGGCGCCCAGTTTGCTACCCCCGGTGTCCACATCGGTCTGTTCTGCTCCACGCCGATGGTGGCACTTTCCCGCAACGTCGGTTCGAAACAGGCCATGGAAATGCTGCTCACCGGCGAGCCGGTTTCCGCTGCCCGGGCGGCCGAGATCGGGCTGGTCAACCACGCCGTCGCCGACGACGAACTCGATGACGCAGTGGCTGGCATGGCGAAAAAGATTGCCGCCAAGTCCAGCCTCACGCTGGCCATGGGCAAGGCCGCGTTCTACCGTCAACGCGAACTGCCCGTGGCCCGAGCCTATGATTATGCAAGCCGGGTGATGGTGGAGAACATGCTGGCGGCCGATGCAGAAGAAGGCATTGATGCGCTCCTGACCCGACGGCCGCCGCAATGGCGCGACCGGTGACCTGACCGTGGCGATCAACGCGGAAGACGCCCGCATCGCCGACCTCCTGCAGCGCACCGAGACCATCGCCATGGTTGGCGCCAGCGATCGTCCCGGGCGGGATAGCGGCCGCGTGATGCGCTTTCTGCAGGACCGCGGCTACCGTGTCATTCCGGTGAACCCGGGGCTCGCCGGGCGACGGTTGCACGGCGAACCCGTGCATGGCTGCCTGGCCGAGATCGAAACCCGCGTCGATCTGGTCGACGTATTCCGCCGGGCGGACGCCGTGGATAGTATCGTCGATCAGGCCATCGCCATTGGCGCGCCCGCACTGTGGCTGCAGCTGGGGGTGGTGAACGAGGGCGCCGCGGCCCGCGCCCGTGCCGCGGGCCTGGACGTGGTCATGGATCGCTGCCCGGCCATCGAGATTCCACGGCTGGAACGCGAGGCGGGCGGCCCGATCCGTCGCTAACGGTCCTCGGCCAGGGTTGCCTGCACCCGCTCCAGCGTCTCGATCACGGCCAGCGCGCTGGCGCCGTCCGACAGGGGGGCGCCGCGATCCTCGATACGGTCGAGAAAATGCTGCATTTCCAGCCGCAGCGGCTGGCCGTCGCCGCGGTGAACGATCTCGCTGCCCTCGTCACGGTTGGCCAGGTCCTCGTCGATCCACTTGCGGTGCAGCGTGACGGTCTGGGCCACTTCGTCGTAGACCAGCATGCCGCGCGAGCCGCGGATGATGGTGCGCCGGGTGGTTTCCGGCCACAGCCAGGAAACATGCAGGTTGCCACGCACGCCGCCGGCGAATTCCAGATGTACATGGACTTCGTCCTCCACCTGTAGCTGCAGCATGCGGTGGCCGCTGGCACGGATGCTCTCGGGCAGGCCGCCGATCAGATAGAGCATCACCGCCACGTCGTGCACACCGATGTCCCAGAGCACGTTCTCCACCGACCGGGCCCGGCCGAGCGTCAGCCGCTCGTGACGCACACCGTAGAGCTCGCCGAGCTTGCCTGCGGCGAGGTAGTCCTTGATCCAGGTGATCGCCGGCTGGTAGAGGAGCAGATGGCCGGCCATCAGCACCCGCCCGTTCCGGGCAGCGTGCTCCACCAAGGCGCGGGTGCTGTCGCTGTCGTGCGTCACCGGCTTTTCCACATAAATGTCGCAGCCGGCGTCGATCGCTGCCATCGCGATCTCGAAGTGCTCGCTGGTCGGGGTGGCAATGGCCACCGCACGGCAGTCGCCCTCCAGCAGTTGTCGGTAGTCGGTTTCCGTGCGGATGCCCGGGTGGGTCTCGGCGTAGGCAGCAAGCCGCTCGGGATGCGGGTCGCAGATCGCCCCGAGGGCATCCAGCTCGGCAAGATTCCGAATGATATTCCTGCCCCAGGCGCCCGCGCCGATAACCGCAACTTGCATTGATTCTCCCTTGTCAGCTCCGAACCCGACCGGTTTGCCGCCGTCGGTAACCCTGCTAGTGTGAAAAATTCCCGGCCAAAAGGCCAGCCGGCAACCGCGCCGGATGCGACCAAAGGCGCATTTGTCTGCCCGGCGTCATGCGTTATAAAACCGGTGCCGGAGGCTAGATGGCCTGCCGGTCGCGCCTACTGGCGTGGCAAGCGATAACGATCCGGTCGGTCACTCCGAGGTGCCGCCACCGGAACAACCCGAACCTGTGCGCAAGGGGGACAGACCATGTCAACTAATGACCAAAGCGCCGCCGCGCAGTATTGGCGGGCCAATATCAGGCTCCTGTCCAAACTGCTGGTGGTGTGGTTTCTGGTGTCGTACGTCGCCGGCATTTTCCTGGCCGACGTGCTCAATGCCATCAGCATTGGCGGCTATCCGCTGGGCTTCTGGTTTGCCCAGCAGGGCTCCATCTACGTGTTCGTCGGCCTGATCTTCTACTACGTCTACCGGATGAATCAGATCGACCGCGAATTCGGCGTAGAAGAGGAGTAGGGCCAACATGGATACACAAACCTGGATTTATCTCGTCGTCGGCGCCACCTTCGCGCTGTATGTGGGCATTGCCATCTGGGCAAAGGCCTCGAGCACCGGCGAATTCTACGTGGCCGGCGGCAGTATCAACCCGGTGGCAAACGGCATGGCCACGGCGGCGGACTGGATGTCGGCGGCCTCCTTTATCTCGATGGCAGGCCTGATCGCCTTCCTGGGCTATGACGCATCCGCCTACCTGATGGGCTGGACCGGCGGTTATGTGCTGCTGGCGATGCTGCTGGCGCCCTATCTGCGCAAGTTCGGCAAGTTCACCGTGCCGGAGTTCATCGGCGAGCGATATTACTCGCGGACAGCGCGGCTGGTGGCGGTGATCTGCCTGATCGTGGCGTCCATCACGTACGTCATCGGGCAGATGAAGGGCATCGGCGTGGCCTTCGGTCGCTTCCTGGAGGTGGAATTCGCCACCGGGCTGGTGATCGGCATGGCCATCGTGTTCTTCTATGCCGTGCTCGGCGGCATGAAGGGCATTACCTATACCCAGATCGCCCAGTACTGCGTGCTGATCTTCGCCTACACGGTGCCTGCCATCTTCATCTCGCTGCAGCTCACCGGCGTGCCGTTGCCGCAGCTGGGTCTGGGCGCCACCATGAACGATGGCAGCGGCCTGTACATGCTGGAGAAGCTGGATCAGGTGGTGACCGATCTCGGGTTTGCGGCCTATTCCACGTTGAAAGGCTCGGAGTTGAATACCGCATTGCTGACGCTGTCACTGATGATCGGCACGGCCGGACTGCCGCACGTGATCATCCGCTTCTTCACGGTGCCCAAGGTGTCCGACGCCCGCCGCTCCGCCGGCTGGGCGCTGGTGTTCATCGCCATTCTCTACACCACCGCCCCGGGCGTGGGCGCGATGGCCCGTCTGAACCTGATGGACACCATCCAGACCGGTCCGGTGGGTGAAGAGAATGCCAATCTGGCCTATGAGAATCGTCCGGAATGGTTCAAAAACTGGGAGGCTACCGGCCTGCTCGAGTTCGAGGACAAGAACGGCGACGGCCTGATCCAGTACTACGACGACACCAACGAGGAGTTCGCTCAGAAGGCGCGTTCCGAGTACGGCTGGGAAGGCAACGAGATGGTCACGGTGGACCGTGACATCATGGTGCTGGCCAATCCGGAGATCGCGAACCTGCCCGGCTGGGTGATTGCTCTGGTGGCGGCCGGTGGTCTGGCCGCAGCCCTGTCCACTGCCGCCGGGCTATTGCTGGCGATCAGTTCCGCCATCTCCCACGACCTGCTGAAGGGCATGATCAAGCCCGACATCAGCGAAAAGGGCGAACTCATGGCCGGCCGTATCGCCATGGCCGGGGCGGTGCTGGTGGCCGGGTATCTGGGATTGAATCCACCAGGCTTTGCGGCACAGGTGGTGGCCCTGGCATTCGGGCTGGCCGCCTCCTCCCTGTTCCCGGCGCTTATGATGGGCATCTTCAGCAAGGAAGTGAACCGGATCGGAGCAATTGCCGGCATGTTGGCGGGTCTGGGTGCCACACTCTTCTACATCTTCATGTACAAGGGCTGGTTCTTCGTCCCGGGTACCAACTGGCTGCCTAACAACGCCGACAACTGGATCTTCGGCATTCAACCCGAGTCGTTCGGCGCCATCGGCGCGATGATCAACTTCGCGGTTGCCATCATCCTGTCCAAGGTAACCGGCCGGCCACCGGCTCACATCCAGGACCTGGTGGAAAGCGTGCGAGTCCCGCGTGGTGCGACCGCACCCAGCGCCTCGCACTGACGCCGTCACTTGTTGAGGTGACCCCTGGCCCCGCCGGCTCTGCCGGCGGGGCTTTTTTA
>NZ_JAVRIB010000025.1:0-21038 GCF_031846275.1 Spectribacter hydrogenoxidans | reverse complement strand
GCGTCTAGGGCACGACTGGAGAGTTGATGCAGGTGCGCCAAGCTGCTTTGTTCCTCTGCCGTCTTCTTAATATTCTGAAGATGGATCAGGCAGCGGTTGCGGGTGTCGGCATCGGCCTGCGCGGCGTCGAGATCGACGGTGACCCGCACGATCTGCTTTTCGATGAAGCCGAGGACGTGCTCACGGGTTTTGTCGATCGCGGCACTGTTGACGAGATCCACTGTCGACACCAGGGCCTCCACTTCATGCAGCAGGCCGAAGGGTGACGGCGCTTGCTGGATTTCAGCCAGGCGTTGCAGGGCTTGTCTCGCTCCGTCGTCCTTTTCCAGCTCGGGGCGATTGGGTTCGAAATTACGCAGGGCGCTGACAAGCTTGTCCCATACGGGCTGCTGACTGTTAAAGAAGTGTTTCAGCTCTCGATGGTTTTCGCTCGAGTCTTCCAGTTTCGCCTTGTGCTGACGGAACTGCTCGATGGCAGTGTAGCTGTCCGGCGCTGCCAGCAGCGTATCGCAAAGGTCTTCCCCTTCATCAGCCATGGCCTTGCCCGGGTAGCCCGCAGACGCCGAGAGGCCGCGCCACTCACGGAATTCCTGCCGCCAGGCGATAAGTTGATTCCTGAGCTCGGCGTAGAGGCGATCTTCGTCTTCCGGCGGTAGGGCGCCAAAGATATCGCGTGCCAGGTTACGGACCTGTTGGAGTTCCGAGCTTCCAACCGCCTTGCGGCGCTGAACTTCCAGACTGCGCCATCTGGAGGGCGGATTCAGGTGCTCCCAGACCTTGTTGATCGGCAACGGCGTATTGTGCGCACGCAAGCTCAGTTCGCCCGCTTTCACCAAACGAATAATCAGATGCACGGTTTCCCATTCCGGCCAGCCGTAAGGGCGTCGTGCGAATTGAATCGTCGCCAGGTCGTGAAGCACAATCTGGCGATGCTGGGCACTCGCGAGCTCCACAAATTGACGAACTTCCTTGAGTGCCCTGGCGTTGATGGCATCCTTGCTACCCAGATCAAGCGAGAGGGTGCTGGGGTCATCAAGCAATGACTCAATCTCTGCCTGCGGGTCGGGGGTTGGATATTCAATGTAACTGAGCTTGCCGAATGTATTGCGCACGAGATCGTGCAATGCTGCTTCGACAAGGGCGTCCGCCGAACCCGCATTCAGTTGAGGTTGATAGCCGCCGACAAATGGCGTTGCCTCTGTCAGCAGACGATCTAGGGTGATTCGCAGACGTTCGGCGCGCTGCCGATTCTCGTCGCCCCGGTCACTGACAATTCGTTTGGCGGAATCAGACAGGCTATTATCGTCACGGCGCAGAAGGAACTTGTCAGTTTGAATGTACTGACGTAGCTCAGTAGCAAGTTGACGGTCGTCCGGCAGACGCAAGATAACCTGGCCGTCATTTTCACCGCTTCTGAGGATCGCCCTGGCATCGGTCCATTCCGCGCGATCGTCAATGAGCGGCGTCACGACTAACAAAGCTAAGCCACCCTCCGCTCGGCTCCCATGCGGGTGCATGTCGCAAGCCAGGTTGAGGGGAAAATCATTGCCATTGTCCGTGAAGCGGAATTTGCGCAAGCCGCCAAGCACGTTATCGAACAGAAACTGACCAAGCGTTTTCGTTTCTTCGGCAGCTGTCAGCTCGATCGCCTTGATCTCTCGACTGATATCCCGTTCTTCATTGGTAAGAAAGAAAAAATTGTCGCCATTGCGGCTAACCAGGGTCTGCCCTTCCAGCCGCTGTAGACTCGCTTCAATTTGGTCGCGCAGGGTACGGCGATCAGCGTCAATCTCATCCAAGAATAGGGTAATGAGATTATCGACGTTGCCCGGAATTTCGTCGACATAGCGGATCAGGAACAGCGTCTGAAGGACGGGAACGTCAAAGTCCTGCAAGGAAGGATTCGTGCGTGCGTTCTCGATGGTCGATTTCACGACCCCTTCAAGGAAGCTCTCGATGGACGGATAAAAGCGGTGCAGCGGCACCAGCACGCCCATCTCATTTTCGCCTATGGCTTTGGCTGCAGACTGGAAGGCATCCAGCAACGAGCGTTCGCCGCGGGCCAGGTGCAGGCCTGTGGCGCCGGCCTTTCGTACGGATTCGAAAATACTCTGGACGAGACTGAACTGATAAGGCGCAAAGGGATAGACCGCCGCGAACTCATCTGCATCGTCGTAGGTTTTAAAAGTGCGGCCGGTATCGCTGAAGCTCAGTTGATTCTTCAGAATATCCGCCTGATCACGGTACAACTCTTTCAGGTGGTCGGCGGCGCCCTGGGTCTTCTTCAATAAGCGCTTTTGGATGACCTCGTCGACATTTGCCGAGGAGAGGGACAGGCGGGTACGGAAGCGGCCCTGAATTTTGGAGAAGTCATGCGGTGAACCGCTCCGGAGCTGCCCGACCACCGCATCGATATCTTCCTGGCTAGTGACGATCACCCAGGCGCGACCGTCGCAACTGGTACCGAGATTCTCCGTGATTGTTTGTAGGCTCAGCATTAACTGCGTATTGCCTCCGATAAATTGACCTATTTCGTCCACGAGGAACACGAGCCGATGACCGTTGCCCCGCTGATCCAGATACTCTCGGATCATATGGGCGAAGTTTTCCACGGTTAGCCACGTTGCGAAATCTCTCTCCAGGCGATCCAACCACGCGTCGGAGTCATCGATCGGCTGCCCCGTCGCCGCGGTATATGCGTCCGCAATTTGCCTTGCTTTGCTGGCGGCCGTCCTGAAGTTTTCGTCCCAGTCAGTATTGGTCGCCGCTTTATACGCGTCTTTGAAGGCGCCGAGCCGGCCTTCGCCATCAAGCGCCCGCTCAAGATGTGCGATGTGCGGATAAATGGAGTTATATCCACATTGTTCGTTAAAGACTTTCAGGAACACCTGAAGAATCGAATCTCTATCGGCGGTGCTGTCGGCTTTGCTATCGATATTGAAAAGCAGTACATCGACATCACTACTGACGGCACGTGCAATGTCGCCAGCAAACATTGTGTCGCTAATTTTCTCTTCAAAAAAATCCAGCGCACGGCGAGTCTCGCCCGTTTGGGTAACCTGCCGGTTGGCTAACAGGTACGAGAGAATCTTAATAAAGTGTGACTTACCGCTACCGAAGAACCCGGAGACCCAAACGCCCACATTACCGCTTGCGTCCGCCGGGTTGTCTAGCGCCGCGAGGTACGTATCGAAGAACGTCCTCAGATGGCCATCAAGTTCACGGGTGAGGACATACTCATCCAGCTCCTGCCAGACGTTCGCCTCATCGCGCTGCTCAGCCTTGATGACACCATTTATGCCACGGTGAATACTACGTTCAAACAGATCCTTGATCTGCATAGCTCGCCCCTTTAAATAACTCTTGCGTATCAGCCGACTAGGCGGAACGCACGGTAATACGGTTTGTCGTCCAGGCAGCCGAACAGTCGCAGGGACTGTCCATCGTATTTGCCGGGAAAAAACAGCACCAGTGGCGTTTGCCCCAGCAAGGGCTGCAGATTGTTCAGCAAGTTATGCGTGCGCATTAGCGGGTAGGCGCTGCCCACACCCTCGACGAGGTAGACATCATGGTCAGCCACGGGCCACTTCCTTACGATGTAATCGGCAACATATTGCGGATCCATCAGCCCTTTTGCTCGCTTTAAGGCGACTTCGCTGCCTTTCCTGCGCTGCACGTCGACGATGTCCTCATAGGAATCTTCGCTGTCAAGAATTTCGAGCAGGACCATGAAGAGGTGGACGTGAGCGACCCGGGTCACCGGTTTCATCTTTCCCAGTTGGTCGACCACGAAACGAATGTGGTTACGCAGGTGCAACTCATCCTCCGGTGGGTAATCAAAGGCGTAGAACGGCACCTCATTACCCAAGCCCTTGTTAGTGCGGAATCGCTCTGATGTGAGGATCGGCAGTATTTCGTTCAGGCGTTCATCAAGTGGGGTCACCGTGCACACTCCATCGCGGCGAGGACTTCCGATTCGTGGCGGCCAACAAGATAGCGTCGGATCTCCGGAAAAACTCGTACATGCTGCAGTAGATGGCTGCGCTGACGCCCCAGGTAACCCGCTTCCGTAAGAATGCGGTAGGCGTTCTGCCGCAGCTTGGATTGAGTACCTGCCGATACGGCAGCAAGGTTCGGGTGATTCAGTGCCTGATCACTAAAGAACGAGACCCAGACATGATTTTCGAGCTTCTGGCTCATGCGACGATATTCATCCGCTAAAGCCGTACGCATGAACAACGCGAGCAATGGGGAGAATTTCAACGTTGCCACCATCACCGCTTGAGTGGAAACAGCAACGTCAGCGTCGCGAACGATTTCCCAGAGAGTCGAATCGCAGCTTTCTAGTCGATAGCGGGCAATTGCGGCATAGCTTTTCGCCGTGTTCTTGGTACGGGCCTGCAATATATTCTCGGACTCAATCTTCTGCTTCCAGGCATCGGCGTCCACGCCATCAAGCAACAGGCCAGCCACGATTCGCGATTCCGCCACGATCAGCGATGCTTTGGTGAAGTTAGCTTCAAGGACGCATAGAGAGCCAGTCATCAGATATCTCCCCATGGTACTTGCGGACTTTGCCCGGCTAGCAAAACAATCTCGCAATCAGGTCGATGGCAGCACACATGAGCACCCGGCGACTGAACTGAGGAGGTGGCCGCCAATCCCACAGGCACTACGCGCACACAGCTAGTCAGCTTCAATGGTGTCCCCCTACGCAAGGCAGTAAGCAACGCAACTCGATTGAGGGCTGATTAGCGGCGCTAAAATTTCGATCTCCATCGGCACCAGGCCTGCCATCGGAGAAAATGGAAACGGCTCCGTGTTTACATGATCCAAGACGGTGGATAGCCAGTCGCGGCACGCAAGCTTCGATGCCGATCAAGTCACAGCAGCCGCTATCGTACGCAACCCGTGATAGGGCGCGGCTGGGATCAGCTCAATTAGCTGCCCCGAACGAACAGCATTGAGTAATAATCGGCAATCACTAACGGCGCTCCGGTAAGCCAGCAGCTGCGGCGCATGCCGCGCCGCGAGCGCATCGCTATCCGACTCCCGATCCGTCTTGTGGTCAACAAAGACTGCTCTGCCATTGCCCTCGGCCAAGAGATCGACGACTCCGTTGAAGACTGGGCTCGATGATTCGCACGACAGCAGCGAAACTTCTGGCCGCATGCGCTCCACTTGGAAGTGACTCCTCATGGTTTCATGGAACAGTCGCACGTTTCTTGAGAGCGACTCTAACACCTGACCGGATTCACCCGGCCACAGATTCTCAGCGTCCATTCTCAGCGCGGCGACTATTCGTTCCTCATCGAAACCCAGCTCGAACGCCCGGTGAACGAAGGTGCCTACCGCTGCCGCATCGTCGTGGTAGGGAAGTTCCAGGGACGGCGCATACTCAATGACTTCATGGGTCAGGCTGGTGCCGCCATCGCCTTTCAGGGCACTTGGTTGGACTGCATCTGGCGTCAATACCACTTCCGATCGCTCGCATCTTGCGGCCAGGCGACCGTAAACAACGCGAGAACAGGATTCGGCTCGGGTCGTTACGGTAACGCCTTTGCCCTCTTCCGCGTGCTCGACAAGGGCCGGCACCTTTTCGCCACCGATCAATTCGATGGCGTCATCATCAAGTCGCATAGCAAGATGTCGTTGCAACAGCCCGGCCCGTGTCGGCTGGTCGGCGTCGGCCTTATCAAGCGGCCACTCGAGTAAGAGCTGTTCACGCGGACGGGTGATGGCGACATAGATTTCTCGCAGGATCTGCGCCTGATGTTCCTCCCGCAATGACGCCAGCGATCGCTCCTTCGCATCCGGATCAACATAGTCGGGCGTGTATGCCAGCTTGGCCGAATCCAGGATGCGATCGATAGCCGAGAAATCATCGTACTGAAGACGCAGGTCCGGCAGCCGTGGCTCGATCTTCTGATACAGGCCGCACACGGCTACCACGGGCCATTCCCTGCCCTTGCACGCATGCCATGTCACCAACTCCACCGCGTCTTCTTCGATGACGCTGGCACGGGGCTGGTGATCCTCATTCTCGGCCCGTTGTCGCACCCAGCAGAGGAATTGGGGGATGCCGGTTCCATAAATGCCAGCAGCGGTTCGTGATTCGGGCTGGGCATCGACGAAGTCCCGACCAAGACCCTCCAGACGCAACAGGTTCGCTCGCGCCTGTCGGGCATTCGGCCAGTGAGCCGCCAGGTCGTACAACCCCACGGTTTCCAGAATGCGGGGTATGACGGCGTTAACGGGCAAGCGAGAGGCCGCATCCGCCTCGTCCAGCAACGAGGTGAAGGCAGGGTCTTGCAGGGCCTCACCGTCCAGAAGCTGACGGATTGCTCCGTCCAAATCGGAGCCACCAAGCGCCGACACGGCGAGATACAGCCTGGCATGCCGATCATCCGGATCGTGCGCCAGGCTCAATGCCTGGAGCGCCATCTGGACCTCGTAGCTCTCGAACCACCCGTCCGCCCGGAGCCGCACCGATATTCCACGCTGGCGCAATGCGTCGGCATAGGTGTCGATAGCGGAATGCGTTGGACAAAGCACCGCGCAATCGCCACCGCGAAGACGCCGCTCCTGACCGGTCCCCCGGTCCATGACAACCATCTCCGGATCCGCCAGCTTTCGCGCGAACACCTCGGCAATGCGCGCGGCACGCCATTTCGGGCTCTTGCAGTTCTTTTCGTCCGGCATTGCCACGACGTGGAGCGGCGGCAGCGCCGAAGGCTTGCCGTTGGGTTCGAGTGGTACGTAATCCGGGAACAGCCGCTGACTGAATGCATTGATCATATGCATCAACCGCGGCTGGGATCGCCAGTTGGCGTGGAGTGGTGACTTCAGTTCCGGATACAGCTCGTTGAGGGATTCAAACAGGCGAGGATCCGCCCCCTGGAATCCCATGATCGACTGTTTCAGATCCCCCACCATGACCGCCGGCAGATCACTATCGATGAGCCGCCAGAGCATCGCGAATTGCAGCGGGTTCGTGTCCTGGAACTCGTCCACCACCACGCAGTCCATGGCGCTGGCCAGACGATCCCGGATGGCATCGTCGCGCAGCGCATCCACGGCCCCCGCCACCATGTCCCCGTAGTCCAGGAGACCGGATTCCTGTTTGAATGTGCGATAGGCGGCAACCACCTCGTCGGCCCCGGTCAGCAGCGTGCCGATGTGCGCCTGCGCTTCGGCGAGCGGGCCCGGATGTGTAGACAGGCTCGCGGCGGCATCCATGACGAGCTGCGCCCGCTCGTCGTAGCCGTCCGGTGTCGGACACCCCCGCTTGGTGAGTCGCAGGTCACCCAGGGCGCACCAGAGTGGCCAGTCCTGCTCCAGCGCCGCCGGGTCATCCAGTGCACGACGAAGATTATCGAAATCCCGATTGAACTCGGCTTTCGCAGTGGCACTGGTCGCGTGTTTTGCCGCGAGGGACTCCGGGAACACCTCGAGTAAATCGCGGATGGCCGATCGCAACGGTGCCGCCATCTCTGCCAGTGTGCGATCGGGCGTCGGTCCATACACATCGGCGATGTAGCCCCGCGTATCCGCCTGGATCATATCCAGTGAGCGAGCCGCCGGCATGACGTTGCGCAAGTCAATCAGCTTGAGCACCGTCTGGCGAAACTTGTCTTCGGCGGTCTCCTGATTCCATGAGGTGTACTGGAAGCCGGCCCGTTTGAGGTTCGCCGTGAGCGCCTGCATCGACGTGGTACGACCAAGGGCCTGGCGCAATAACTGGCGCTGTTCGTCCTCGTTCAACAGGCGCGGCGAGAGCACATCGCCGCGGTCAAAGGCCGTCTCGCGCAGCAGACGCAGACCCAGCGCATGGATGGTCGAGACGTAGGCTTCCTCGAGGCGCGCCGCGTCCGCCGTACGGCCTGCCGCCAGCAGCGTGCCGCGTATGCGCTGGCGCAGTTCCTGAGCCGCTGCCTCGGTAAAGGTGACCGCAGTGATGGCCTCCGGACGCAAGGGTGATGGAAGTGGCGGCCGGTTGGCGTTCGGGTCGGCGTCCCAGGCGCCCCCGACGATGCCCTGCCGGAGCATGGTCATGAGAGTGTATGTCTTGCCCGAGCCCGCACTGGCCGGAATGAGCCGGGAGTACTGATGACTCATGGCTCACCGCCCTCGTCGTCGATCTGGATCGCGGTCAGGGGCGACTCGTTCAGCGCATAGGTGCCGACGCCAGCCTTTTCCATCGTCTTGATCTGCTCGCTGCGCGGCAGCGCTACCCGGCCGGCTCGAAGCGCTGCCAGGCGCTCTTTCAGGAGCGATAGCGCCAGGGACGACGTATCGTCGCCGGCAAAGCGCCATGCGGGCACCCCGGCCCGATCGAAGTTGGCACATGCGGTACGGCTGGCCATCGCGTAGTAAAGAGTCGAGTGCGCATCGCCCGAGCCAAGTTGCGCGCGCACCGCCTCGTCGGTCGGGCCACCGGTGGCGAGCATGCGGTTGTAGAGCGCGGTCTGAAGATCCCAGCCGCCGGACATCCGTTTCTCGAATCGGCTGCCACTTGCATTCTTGTAGTCAACCACGGCCAACGCCCCCTCGGGCAGACGCAGAACGGCGTCGGCTTTGCCATAGAGCGCAATGCGCTCGAACTCCCCCCGGAGGCCGACCTCCGAGACAAGCAACTCGGCATCGAGATGGCCGAGCATGTCCGACCACCCATTTGCCGCCCGTTCAATTACGCCAAGGAGATTGTCACGCTCGACGCGCCACTCCGGCGCCAGCAGGAACGGGGCGTATTCGTGTAGCGCCGCGTCGAAGAGTGCCGGCACCCGCGCCTCGATCGTGTCCCGGTCCAGACCCCGCGACCCCGCGGGAAACAGCAATTCGAAAACCTTGTGCGCCACCGAACCCGCGGTAAGCGGATCGAAACCATCCGGCTCCCAGGTCCTGGGTAGCGCATCGAGTTGCCCCAGCAGCCACGCGAGCGGACTGACGAGAAGCGATTCCAGCTTCGACGGCGACAGGGTTTTGCCCGCCTCGTCCGTAACCTCAAATCGGTTAACCAGATTGCGGCCGAGCGCCAGGTCCGAAACCTGAAGCTCGCGTGGTTGGCTTGGTCGATACCCTTCAATCGTGGGGAGCCAGGACAAACGACGACGATGCTCGGCCCGATCCAGATCCAGCACGACGCTTTCCGGCGCATCCGCGGAGCCCGCCGTGAGTGCGAAATCCATGAGTGATGTCGACGGATGCAATGCTTCCCCGGATAGCCCCATCCGTGGGATCAGCACGATCAGCTGCTCTTCGACATTGTCGATCTGCTTTCGAAAGAGCCGGCGCTCTGTCGCGGCTCGTTCGACCGGCAGTCGCACGCTGGTGCCAGCGGCCGCCAGGTCACGCCATTCGCTGGGGGAAAAAACCGGCGACATGCCGGGCACACTCGGGAAATGCCCCTCCAGGAAGTCGAGCAAGAACACCCGCTTCACGGTCCGCAGTGGCAACTCCCCTTCCCTGACGACACAGACACCCTCCAGCGAGACCTCACGATCACGCTCCATCTCGACCGGCGTGGTATCCAGGCGTTTGAGAAGCCTGGTGATATCGCGCTGGCCCGCCCGGATCTCGGCCGTGACGAGCTGCGCCTGCGCCTCGGCCCGCCGGCGATGAAACTCGAGATCCGCATCCGCACGAAGGGACCGGGCAAGGGTCGCCAGTGCGTCGGGAATTTCTTCCAGCGAAGGTTTCGTCGACAACAGCTCGATCAATTCTCGATGCGCGGTTTCCAGGTCCTGTGGTGGTCTTATCCGGAACCCGTAATCCAGCAGGTGCTGCGCCATGTCCCGGCCCTGCGAGGGCGTCCACGGCATGAGCGGATGAGCAAGCAAGGCACGCATGGCCATGCTCGGGGGCGCGCCGGAAAACACGATCAGGGCGAAACGAATCAGCTCCGTCCCCAGATCCCGCTCGACCAGGCGGCGAGGCAGGTTGGCCAACGGGATGCCGCTCTGCGCTGCCAGATGACCGAGACGATCGCCGTGTGCGTAGTCGTTGGGGATCAGCAGACCGAAATCGGCCGGTGCCAGGCTCGCGTCATCGTCCAGCTGCTTGCGGATGGCGCCAATGGCAACCTCGATCGCTTCAAGGCTGTCGCGGACGTTGACCAGTTCGACGGACTCGTCATCCGGCCAGTTGCGACCGATGCGGCCGAGTCTGCGCCTTACCTGCGCCAGCCGGTTCGACTGGGCATCACCAGACGCCCGAAGATGCTTGCGGAACCTGAAGTTCTGAACGCCTACAAACCGTGCGCTCGGTCCCGTGCGGAAGCGGTTGAGGAGTTGCTGCTGCCAGACATTCAAGTCGCCCGAGATCCCGGCCTTGACGATGCTGACCGGGCGAATCGCGGCCTGGTCGGGATCGAGAGCCGCCCCCATCACCATCAGGTCATGCGGCCAGTCCTTCTCGGGTATCGCATTCAAGCGAGCCAGGTCGGCGAGGCGAGCCGCGATTCTCGGATCAGGGTTGGTTGGCCAAGTCTGCCCCGGCAGGGTCGCAACCCGCACTTCACGCCACGCCGATTCGACGGCCGACGCAACGCCACTGGGGTCGCGCTGATAGGACGACGACCAGAACGCGTCATCCGCGCCTGCCAGTACCTCATGAAGATGACCGGACCAGTCTGTTGCCGACGGAAGCAGGAAACGCCCGGCCAGCAGTTCGATGAGCTCGGGATAGGTGCCGACCCGAAGGCCGATGTAACTATCCGATTCCGCAAACAGGCGGCGCAGGCGGCGCCCGGCACTGGGGTCCGGCACCCAGAGGAAGGTCTCGCTCTCAAGCCAAGGCACGGCGCCCCCACATTTCCCGCGTATCCCCCATCACGTCCCGAGCATGGCCTGCCGGAGCATCGCAATACAAACAGCCCGAAGATGTCGCGCTTTTTCCTCCCGCCGTAATCAGGTCAGCAAGCGCATCAGGCGACATGGGGGCCGGGATTACCGGCACTAGGCCACCCACACGAAGTGGTCGTCTTTCAATCGACGTTCTCCGTCCCATCGATACGCCACCAGCTTGCCGTCTCTCGCAATGCTGTAGTCGAGGCAGGCCACATTGTTTTGTTGCTGCTGCGGCATGCCGCGCAGCCAGTAGTGGCCGAAGAACACCGGCGCTTCGTTCGACCCGTACCCCATCAAGGCATCTTTTACGGCCGGATGTCCTGCCACGGCGTCGTATAGATCCGGTGGGCCGATGACCATGTCATGTAGCGAGTCAGCCTCCTGCATCCACCAGCGAATACGGGCTTCATGGCGAATGTGGCCGTACTTGTCAGCGAAGCCGGCGCCATCGGGCAGTGTCATTTCCGCGCCCTTGAGAACGTGCTCGACAGCAGCGTGCTCATCCGAGCCGCGCCGCGCCGAGCGAATCAACAGATCATTCGTCAGGGTATTGCCCGGGCCGAGCTGGCTCTTGAGCGTCTCGATCGATGCCGGATCCCAGCAGGCATGAACCACGCGGACACCGTCGACTTCCAGGAACAGCGGCAGCGTCTGGAACCAGTCGATCATTGCAGTGAGGGCGGCCGGATGATCGGTGAACTCCTCGAGCGTGGTCCGATGCTGGCCAAGATTCTTGGCCGTATGCGGCCTGAGAAACGCGCCCGGCCGTTCCGGGTCCGGCGTGTGATAGGCGATGGCGTTGTACTCGTGATTGCCCATCACGGCCCGGGCTTCGCCCTGGCTGACCATGGTTCTTGCAAGCTCGATCACTCGCGTATTGTCGGGGCCGCCATCGATGAGATCCCCGACAAACATGACGCTTCTCGACGGGTGGCGATAAACACCGTCGCTGTCGTCATAACCCAGCTTGCGGAGCAGCCGTTCGAGCGGCGCCGCATGCCCATGAACATCACCGATGAAATCAATTCCCTCGTGCATGATCCCCCGCTTTGCGTTTCTCCCCCGGCGCCCGACAACATGGACGCGTGAACGTCGCGATGCATATCGGCCTGACGGCCGCTACCCAGGTCTCCCACAACCTTAGCCTGACTGGCGACAACTCGTGTCGTAATAAGCGAATCGCGATAAAGGCTGATCACGCAATCCGGCGTTCCAACGATTCCCCGCGGCTCATCACTCCGACATAACTTGTCGACATCCTGACTTATTGTGAGCTTGCTAGGAGTGGCCCCGGTTGCAGCCAAACCGCTCCTTGATTTGCCCACGAGGTTACGACTCATGTCCACGCGAGAATCCCTTCCCGGCCGCACCCGACTGCTCACGATCGATGGTCACAGATATCGACTCCACATGAGTCCCGCGGGCAGGCTCAGTTTTGCCCTCGTCGAGAAAAAGCCCATCGGTCGGGAGCGATGCTCCGACCACGATCTGCTATTCCCCGAGGACGCGACCGACTGGACCACGCGCGTCGACGACGCCAGGGTCCACCGCAACGGCATGACCGTTTTTGCGCCCGTATTGAAGCGGTTTGCGAACTGGATCCGCCGGGATCGACCGCATGCGTTTTTCATCGATGCGTGTGACAAACGACGCGCTGACCTTTACGAAAAGCTGCTAACTCGGGAAGCGAAGAAATTGCCCGATTACAACATCTACCGCTTCGGGAACAGCTTCCATTGCTACCGGCATAAGTAGAAAGCACGTCGCTTGCCCGGCCGTAGCAATGGCTGCCTTTCCGCTGAGGGATTCCGATAAACGCGGGACTTGAGTCATGGACGGCGGCGGTCTTGACTGTATGCGAGTTCCTCACGTCGTGGATTCAATCCGGCCAGAAGAAGTGCGCTTTCATCGCGGTCAGTAACTCGGCATCAACGCTCCAGCCAGCCCCGTCTCCGATCACGCTATCGATACCGCATGCGGGGCACGTGGCCGTATGGCCTACTCCGGCTTCATCCTCATCCCACCAGTCGTCGATGTCCGACGGCGCGAACTGGTGCAGACAGTAAAAACAACCGAGCACCTTGCTTGCCAGGATGGTCTGCCGATGGTCGTGGCTGGTCTTGTGGATTTTCTCGAGTGTCTTGGTATCCGTCATGTCTGCAATTTCCTCTGGCTATGCCGTTTCGCTCTGAGTTAACCCCTTCTCTTAGTGACATCGGCGCCAGCCCCCGGCAAGGGCAGGCGCCGACGCACGTCAATCGAGCTAGTTGCTGGTGAACAGATACCGGGCCCGGAACGTCTCCCCCGTTTCCTCGATCTCGAAGCGAAAGGTGATGTCGGCCGTGCGGCCGTTGGTCAGCTCGCTCTCGAGACTGAACTCCACCGGCTGATCGGGCTGAATCCTCTGCATTGACTGCAACCCGTTGAACGACGCGACGACGACGTTGTTGGCATCGACGGCACTGGCATCGATGACGGTGAATGCCTCCCCGACAGCCTCCAGCCGGAACCGGTCGAGGGTGGTGACCTGGGAACCAATCACGGTCGTGTTTCGCTGGGCGTCCGAACTGAACGGCAGACCAACCTCTCTAGGCTCCCCGAAACTCGGCAGCCGGAACAAGGTCACCTCGGGTGCCACGGCCGTGACGACAACACTGTCCGGCTGACTGAGTGCCTCCCCGTCATCGACGATCAGCTCGACCACGTAATCACCGGCCTGATCCGGTGTCACCGACGGCGTATCGGTTTGGGCCAGGCGAATCGTCGCATTGCTGCCGGCCGGCTGCGATTTCAATGTCCAGTCGTAAGACAGGGGATCCCCATCCGCATCGGAACTACCGGTGCCATCCAGGTCGACCCGATCACCAACCAGTGATTCCTGATCCGTGCCGGCATCCGCTATCGGCGCGGAATTGGCACGGACACTGGTAATAGTCACCGTATCCGGATCGCTGGAGACCGTGCCGTCATTCACGACCAGCTCGGCGACGTAGTCGCCTTCCAGATCCGCAACGAAGCTCGGCGTGGCCGTATCGGCATCCTGGAGCGTGGCTCCGCTGCCTGTTGGCAGCGAGGTAAACTGCCAGGCGTAGGTGAGCGTATCGGCATCCACATCCATACTGCCTGACCCATCGAGCGTCACGACATCCTGCGTGGTGACGTTCTGATCCGGCCCGGCGTCGGCCATCGGCGCACTATTGGCGCGGGCGACCGACACAACCACGGTGTCCGGTTCACTGGAGAGCTCACCATCCGATACCGTCAGACTTGCCGTGTATTCACCCACGGTATCCGGCGTAAAGCTCGGCTTGGCGGCGGATACCTGGTCCAGCGTGGCTTCGCTGCCAGCGGGCGATTCCAGCTGCCAACTGAAGGTCAGCATGTCTCCATCCGGGTCGGTGCTGGCGCTGCCATCCAGCGTGACCAGATCCCCGAGACGAACATTCTGGTCGTCAGCGGCCTCGGCAACTGGCGCAACATTCATTGAAGGTGGCGGCATGTTGTCCCCGCCCCCTTCGTTGGTGGCGGCATCGGGATTGCTGCCACCACTTCCCCCGCAGCCAACCACCAGGAGCGTAAGCGGTAACAGGGTTATCGAAAGCGTTCTTTTCAAGTCCACGGGCATCTCCCCTTGCTGAAGTGTCGGCGGCAGCAGCAGTCTCGGTCACCGCGGGATTGGGTGCCGGCCAATGACATCCACCGCCAGAACAAACCTTAAGCAGGAGGTGCGACAATTTGTGTCGCTTGAATAAAACGGTTTCGGCCCGATACGCGGGCGCTGCCTAACGCACCGGTCCGAGACAAAAGCTCGGGCGCGGTGTCGGTCAATAACGCGGGCAAGACAAGAACGGCAGATCGGACACCGTTACGCGGATCCGATCCGAGACGATGGTGAGTAGCCGCTCGCCTCTAAAACGGGCTTGAAAATTTACAGAACGGTTGCTCCCTCATCCATTCAGGCACAAGTGCGCCGACTTCCATGAAGTCGCGCAGGTCACGCAGGCGATTTCCCATATTATCGAAGTGTCGCGGAATGTCGCCGCTACTTACGTGCCCACCGAAAGCACCCCAACAAAGATGCTCAGCTCGCGAAAACCAGGTGGCGCCGGCGGCCAACTCCACGAGTCCGGTCATGGCATCCGGTATCCGCGAGTAATGCCACGATTGAGTAAAGTCACTGTAGTTGTTGATCCCTAGCGTCCCGTCTCGTAGATCCAGCAGGCCCAGCAGGACTCCATGCTCCGGGTCGGCAACCAGAAGCTGGCAAAGCTGCTTTGCCTCCAACAGGACAGCCGAGGAGAGTCTCATCACCAACGCATCGGCCATGTCGATCATCACCTGCGCGTTCTGTAGCCGCTCTCTCCAGTGCGTCGGGATACCGCTCAACCCGAAGTAGGCACCGGCAAGCTGACCGTAGATGGCGGCGGTCGTATCCGCGTCATCCCCGAGATTGGCGGCTCGCAACGCCCCGTCCTCGAAATCAACCGCATGGTGAAATGCCCAGAGCGCCGCCTCCAGCGAGGCCACCACGAAGCCCGTTCCCCGGATCTCGGGCGGTTCCTTGTCACGGAATGAGCCCTCGATCACCGCCATGATCCGTGGATCGAGCTCACGGTCCTGCATGAGGTTCTGCATCCCCTCGCGGGAGAGAAGCTCGGCCCTGTCTCGACCCGATAACAGCGCGTGCAGTAGTGCAGCGAAGACCTCGCTGGCCTGCTGACAGAGCATCGAACCGTGGGTCGTGATGGTGGCTACGATTGCGTCACGACGGGCTGCCTCCGGATCCCCGATGTTGAACAGGACCACCGGGGCCAGTCGCATGAGCGCACCATTGCCCGATGCGCTCTCGTCGCGGCTGCCGCTGTCAGCAGCATTCGTGCGCTGGAAGTGCTCGAGGGCAGCATTCACGGTGTTGCCAATGTCACGGCATTGCCCCGTCGCGGCCATGTAGCCGTCATCACGCCACTGAACATATCGGTTGAGTTGATCCACCGGATCGCAGCCATCCCGGGCAAGCAGGCTGGCTGCCAGACACAGCGCCATGCTGGTGTCATCGGTCCACTGGCCAGGCTCAAGGCTGAATGGCCCGCCGCCGACCATATCGCGGATGGGCTCGAAACTACCCGGTGCCTTGAATTCCAGCGTCGTACCCACGGCATCGCCACAGGCCAGGCCCACCAGGGCACCGCGTGCCCGGTCGATTTGATCCGGTTGAATTCGCATTCGTTGTCTCCTTGCACGTTTTCCTGACTGTCATGTTACGCACCCCCGTCGTGGCCAAATCCGGCGGCCTCACGGCCACTGTCAGACGGGTCATCGGGCCAGAAGTAGTGCGCTTTCATGGCTTTCAGAAGATCGGTGGTTAGCTCGTGGCCACTGCCGTCCGCGATGATGCTATCGACCAGACAGTACGGACACACGGCCTTTCGCCCGAGACCGTCCTCGCCTGGGTGCAGCCAGTCATCAATCTCGGTTGCCGGGAAGATACGCAGGCAGAAGAAGCAGCCTGCCACCCGGCTGAGCATTACCCGCGCTCGTTGGTCATGGCTGGTGGCGTGAACTCGCTCGAGTGTCGCTTGATCAAATTCGGACATGATTTTCCCTTCGTTCACCGGCTCCGGACACCGCCCTCAAGAGCAGGCACGCTGCCCAAGCCGGTATCCAACCTGTTAACCAATCGCAGGCAGACGCTGCGTTGGCGGGTTGCCAGTCTGAATCGGGGGTGCGACATTGCATGTCGCATAAATCACGAATGCTGCGATTACCAGCCCTGGACCCAGAAACGCCACGACCATGACAGTCACTCGAGATACGCTACTGCGCCACTGGACCATGCTCCGGGCGCTACCCCGACATCCGCAATCCATGTCCACGCGGCAGGTCATCGAGCATCTGCGAAACGAAGGTTTCGAGGTGACGCCCCGGACCGTCGAACGCGACCTCGACAAGCTCTCCGCGATTTTTGGCTATACCGTTGAACAGGACGGTCGCCAGAATCTCTGGTTCTGGCCCGCGGACTTCGGAACCATGGATGTGCCCGGGCTCAACCCCAGTACAGCGATTGCGTTCAGCCTTGCCCGGGGCCATCTCACCGAGCTGCTGCCACCAGGCACGTCGGCGCTGCTCGAACCCTATTTCCGCCGCGCCGAGGAAGTGCTCGACGGGGCCAGCTCCAGCAAGCTGGGTAGCTGGCGCGACAAGGTCCGGGCCGTCGGTGTCGGGCCGTTTCTCACGCCGGCCAGTACCTCTCCGGAAATCCAGCAGACGGCCTACGAGGCTCTGCTTCACGAGCGTCGCCTATTGCTGGACTACCAGCCACGTGGTGAATCCAAATCCAAGACCTACGAGTTCAGTCCACTTGCCCTGGTCAGTCGGCAAGGCGTGCTCTACCTGGTCGGCCCGTTCTGGGACTACAACAATCCGGTTCAGGTCACTCTCCACCGCATCACGTCGGCTTCCCTGCTGGAGACGTCGATACACAAGCCGTCCGGCTTCGATATCGATCGATATATTGGCGATGCGGGCGGCTTCAATTACCCAACGGGTGGCGGCACCATCAGCGTCGAGCTGCTGTTCGAACCGGAGACCGCGCAACATCTGGAGGAGCGCCCGCTCAGCACCGACCAGCGTCTTTCCGAGGACGACAATGGCCGGGTACGGCTGACCGCGACGGTGCTCGAAACCGATGATCTGATCTGGTGGATACTCGGCTTTGGTGCCAAAGTCGAGGTGAAAAAACCCCGGCGCCTTCGGCAGCGCGTCAGCTCGGCGCTTGCTGAGGCGGCGGCGCAGTACTCCAACTGAATCACCACTGACCTCGGGCCCAAGCCGGGTGTTCAATTCAGCGTGGCGGTAAATCCCATCCCCTGCCCGCGATGCCTGGCACGAACCCGGATCTCCGCTGCGACCGCGTCACCCAGATCCGCCGCCGTCATCGCTCGGCCCAGCACCCGTAGCCGGCGCTGAGCCGCCAGGTAGTCACCCCCAACGACCGACCCGATCGACTGGATACGAGTACAGGCTGCGGCAACAGCCTCCTTCTCGACGGCAATGTCGTGACATTCGAGAACGCGCTGAAACATCAGCCGGTTCTGTCCGGCGTTCATCGGGCGAAACGCCAGTTTCATGTCCAGGCGACGCAAGACGGCGGGATCGAGCGACTCGAACGCGTTGGTGGCGAACAGCACAATCCCGCGACATTGCTCGAGCCGTTTGAGCAACTCATTCACCTGGGTCACCTCCCAGCTGTGTGCGGCATTGTCACGGTCCTGAAGAAAGCTGTCCGCTTCGTCCACCAGAAGCACCGCCGAGCGCTGCGCTGCGGCCTCGAACGTCTGCCGCATGTGGCGCTCGGTCATCCCGAGGTACGGGTCCAGCCAGTCGGATGCCGACACGGTGATCAGATCCCGTTCGAGCACTTCCGCAAGGTAGCCTGCCAGAGCCGTCTTGCCGGTCCCGGGCGGCCCGTATAGACACAGTCGTCCCTCGCCACTGCGCTGAAGGCCATCCACGACGTCCCGGAGATCGACATCGGTGTTGATCAGCGCAGGATCAAACGCCGGCATGGGTTGGCGAACCGGCGGCCGTAGGCGCTCTCGTCCCCCACCGCGGGGCCCCGATCCGAGCAGGGTCAGCGCCGCGCATGAGGCTTTCTCGCGATCCCCGGACCAACCCGGCAGACTCGAGAGAACGCGCCGTGTTCGATCCAGGTCGGCGGGCGTGATGTCCTCCGTCGCTGCGATACCGCTCAGTAACTCCGGTGCGACCGATAGGTCCTCCAGATAATCCCGCGAAATCTTCAGCCGAACGGACTTCGGCGGGACATCAAGCTTCAGTGCCAGTGAAAATCGGCGGATGTAGGCCGGGTCCATGCCACCGGCGTGATTGGTCACCCAGACACCGGGCACGGCACAGTTTTCCAGCAGGTTATTGATCCAGCCCTTGTGGCGACGACCGGAAAACCCGGCATGGGACAGGCTTTGGGAGCCGAAGACATCCTCGACCTCATCAAACAGGATCAGGCTACGGCGCCGATGCCGCAGTGCCTGTTGCGCCAGGCGAAAGCTACGGATGCGCTCCGCACCGTCGTAGGCCATGCCGGATGCCGTGCCGGTCGAAACGGCATATAAATCCGCACCGATGGCATCAGCTAGGGCATGCACGAGTTCGGTCTTGCCAGTGCCGGGCGGCCCATAAAGCAGAACCTGCGATCCCTGCCCCCGGCTATCGACGGCACTCCGAAGGATGGCGTCCAGTACCGACAGGTCGTCGCCGAGGTAGCTGAACTGATCGAGACTCAGCGACCCGGGATTGCGTCGGGCGAAGAACGGGCCGAATACCTCGTCGAAGTCGAAATGCGCCATTTGCAGCTTATCCGCGAGGCCGGGCATCAGCTCCAGGTTGTCAAAACTACTGGCAAGAACTGAATGCTGCGCACCCCGAAAGCACTGCTCATCAACCTGAAGCAGGCCCGACTGGCTCAGGCGGGACTGTTCGCGCACCGCCGCCTGTAGCCGTGATGGCTGACAACCGGTCACGCGACCGAGCACACGAAAGAACTGAATGGCATTGAGGTTTTCGAAGGACATCGCCAGCTCGGCAAGCGGCGGATAGAGCACCTGACGTGCACAGAATTCGATGACCGATTCCTCGGTCCGATTCAGACCGATTAAACGACTCAGCCGAGTGATATTGCTGGTGAGTCGATCGCGTGGGACACCAGCCTTGCGGACAAGCTCTGCTTCCGCGGCGTCCAGCAAATCGAGCAACTGTCGGCGTAGACCCGGGCGCAGGTCACGCAGCGTGCTGGGCATCCCGTGGCTGTCATCGTCGTCCTCGAGAAGCCGCGACACTCTCTCGTGCCAACGTGCGCCGAGCACGTCGAATGCCGGCTCATCCCGGTCGACAAGATCGGGAATACGCACGTGGCGGCGCTTGAGCGCCTGAACCAGAACGCGCAGAGCGAATAGACGATTCCGGGGCTCGGACAGCTTGTGTTTGGGTATCGAACTCATGGCGACCTCCTTTCGAGCCACCATGTTCCGGCTTTTTGCGACATTTTATGTCGCTTATTTACGGGGCGAGTACATGTGCGATCAAGTTAGATACCCAGCCGCGTTTATGTCATGACATAACCCGATTTCGGGATGGTGGGTTTGGCGCCCAGGTCTTGCGCCGGGCAGACTGGTGCCCATGACTGACGCGGAGAGAAGCCCAGTGGCATTGGCAATACCCGGCCATGAAGAACTCAAGACGTTTCAGCGGGCACATCGCGACCATTTCCCAGAGGGCATGGCGCTACGAGTCCACCGCGGGCTCAGCTGGCTGGACCGCGCCAACCAGTGTGATGACCAGGACGGCCGCTTCGTCTTCCTGTGGATCGCCTTCAACGCCGCCTACGCCCAGAACCTCAGCGGCCTCGGCCGGACGAGCGAACCGGAACGAATTCAGCAATTCTTCACGAAGCTGGAAAGTCTCGACGATAACCAGCGGCTGTACGAGCTGGTCTGGCAGCGCTACGCCGGTCCAATCCGCAACCTGCTGAACAACAAGTACGTCTATCAACCCTTCTGGGACAGTCTCAACCACGATGAGCCGGACTGTGACTGGGAAGCGCGCTTCTCGTCCTACCGGAAGGCGGCGAATGCCGCGCTGGCGGCGGTAGATACTCCGCGATTGCTAAGCATCGTCTTCCAGGCGCTTTACACCCTGAGAAACCAGATCGTGCATGGCGGCGCGACCTGGAACGGCCGTGTCAATCGGCCGCAGATCAGCCTCGGTAACGAAATTCTGGCCGACATCGTCCCTATCGCGCTGGACCTGATGATGCGGCATCCCGACACTCTGTGGGGGGATGCGCTATACCCTGTCGTCGAGCGGTGATTCGTCCGTTTAGACTGACTTAAGCATCTCGCCGCCAGTCAGGGTCGGGGCGGCACCGGCTTCACGGCTCCAGCCATGCGCAGCATTGTCCACCCGTATCCTGCTTCTGACCCGACTGTCTGGGCCCCGGCTACGATCGACAAAAGCCTCGACACGCTCGGTTCTAGCCCCCATCAGCCGGCCAGGCCGAGACGGCTCCTAACGTCTTCATAGCCAGGATCGGCGGCATAGATCCGCTCGAACTCTTCCCGGGCCCGGGTCTTCTTGCCGAGCGCATCGTAAACGCAAGCCCGCTCATACTGCACCGCC
>NZ_JAVRIB010000024.1:0-24400 GCF_031846275.1 Spectribacter hydrogenoxidans | reverse complement strand
CCCTGGCCTTCGCGCTGGCGCTGGATGCCATCAGCAACCCCGGGCCCGCAGATTTCCAGCGCGCGGGCGGCAGCTCGCTGTGCAGCCTGCTGCCCATCGATCTTTCCGAGCTCTTGCGTCCGCCCCTGGTCTCGGGCCTGCTCCAGATCATCGCCGCCGACCTGCGCAGCGGCCTGCCAGACCCGCACCTGGCCCCCAACGAGCCGCCGCTGATGCCCTACGCGCGGGATGAGATCGAATAGTTGGATTCAAGCGAGCCGAATCCACCTCCGAGAGCGCGTCGCGGCTGGACCCCCCGATACTCGCCCGACAGGCGGCTAGGCAAGTAGCCCCGGCCAAAGATTCTCGTAAACCAGGAGGCCGCCAATGGCTATCGTCGCAACGGCGACCACCGCGTGCACGCTATTGAGCAGCCAGGTAAAGCGGCGGGCGCCGCGTAACGGGACGCTGATCGCCAGTGACAGTAGGGCCATGCCGGCGGTGGAGCCCAGCCCGAACAGCCCCACGTAGGCCAATCCCGCGCTCGGCGAGGCCAACGTGCCGAGCGTGAGCAGGATGAGCGCGGCGGATCCGGCCAGCCCATGCATCATGCCCACGCACAGCGCGCGGGCGGGGAAGCGGCGGGGATGGTCGTGTTCGTGATCCAGACCGTGCGGCGCCGGGTCGCCGGCGTGGGAATGGGCGTGGAAATGCACCCGGCCGTCACTGTGGCGGTGGGTATGAAAGTGGACGCGGTCGCGCACCATGCGGCGCAAGAGGTCCGCGCCCAGCACCAAGAGCATGGCGCCAACTGCGGCCTCCAGACCCTGGGCCAGACGCTCGGGCACCACGGTGTCCACAAACAGGACCACCGAGAATGCCAGAAACAGGGTGATGGTGTGTCCGAGGCCCCAGACCGCCCCCTGGAAGACCGCACCCCAGCCACCGTGGTTGCGGGTCGCCAGGGTGGCGACCGCCGCGACATGATCCGCCTCCAGGGCGTGACGCATTCCCAGGAAAAAGCCCAGTAACAGAATGCTGGTCATGCCGCGGCAACGCCGTTGGCGGCCAAGCGCGCGCGCAGCCAGTGGAACCACGCCTCCAGGCCCTGGCCGCCGGTGGAGGATAGCTGCAGGACCTCGATATCCGGATTGACCCGCCGGGCGTGGCTGATGCAGGCGTCGACGTCGAAGTCCACGTGGGGCAACAGGTCGATCTTGTTGAGCAGCATGAGGCTGGAGGCGCGGAACATATGCGGATACTTCAGCGGCTTGTCCGCGCCCTCGGTCACCGAGAGGATGGCGACCTTGGCCGCCTCGCCGAGGTCAAACAACGCGGGGCAGACCAGGTTGCCGACGTTTTCGACCAGCACCAGCGAATCCATGGGCGGGTCCAGGCGCTTGAGCGCCCCGCCCAGCATCTCCGCCTCCAGGTGGCAACCGGTGCCGGTGTTGACCTGCACGGTTTTGCAGCCGGTGGCGCGGATGCGCTCGGCGTCGAACAGGGTTTCCTGATCGCCCTCGACCACGCTGATCGGGATCTCCCCGGCCAGATCGCGGATGGTGCGTTCGAGCAGGGTGGTCTTGCCCGCGCCCGGCGAGCTCACCAGGTTCAGCGCCAGGATGTTGCGGCCTTCCAGCCAGCCGCGGTTGCGCTCGGCCAGCAGGTTGTTCTTGGCCAGCACGTCCTGCTCCAGTTCCACGGTGCTGCGGCGGCCGTGGTCGCGGTCCTGGTAATGGTGGGCGTGGCCATGATCATGGTCGCGGTGGTGATGGCCGTGCCCGTGCCCGTGCCCGTGATGATGGTGGTCGTGTTCGTGGTCGTGTTCGTGGTCGTGGTCGTCTCCGTGGTGGTGGTGCGCCGGCGCGCCAAGGGGGTGGACCTTGCCGGTGGCCAGGTCGGTGACGGTGGCGCGGGCGCCTTCGCCGCAGCCGCAGGTGGTGCACATCAGGCAGCCTCCTCTATTTCCATGGATTTCACTGTCAATTCCTCGCCCCCGCGGGGAGGCTCCAGGTTGCTGGAGCCGCAGCCGCACAGGCCCAGGATGTCGTTCATTTGCACTTGCGCGCCGCAATCGCGGCAGCGGCTGTGCGCGGGAATGCGGATAATGTCCAGGGCGGCGCCCTCCAACGGCGTGCCAGCAGCCACCACGTCGAAGCAAAACCGCATCGCATCGGCGGCCACGCAGGACAACGCACCCACGTGGACCGTGACCCGCAGTACCCGCGCGCGGCCGGCGCGTTCGCTACAGGCGTTGACGATGTTGCTGGTGACGGCGAGCTCATGCATGGCCGACCATCCCCGCGTCCAGCAAATCGGTCTGGAACAACCCAGCAAGCGGCTCGTCCCAGATAGCGTCCACCAACCGGCGCTTGAGCGCTGCGAAACGTTCGTGGTCGCCATCGCGTTCTTGCGCGGTGCCGCGGCGCTCGAGCAACGCATACAGCTCGTCAGGGACGAAATCCCCGCGCAAGCGCAGGGCGGCCACGGCGGCACCGTCGCCGACCTCCCATGAAAAACGCATGCTCGGATTGCAGCCGCCGACGGGCGCGCCCTCGACGCGGTAGCGCCCGCGTGAGGCGCAGGCGGTGACGTATTCCACCGCGTCGCGCACCCCGTCGCCGGGGTGGCCGCTGACGATGAAAAGCCGTTTGCGGTCCCACAGCCGTTGCCGCGACAGCGCCGCGCCGGCGGCTTGCAGCATGCGAAAACCCACCGCCACGCCGAACCAGGAGTCGCCGCGGTGGTATTCCAGAGCCTCTCCATAGCGCAGTGTCAGCCTCTCGCCGGCTTCGGCGATCTGCAGGCTTTGGCTGTGCACAGCCATCAGCAAATCCTCGGCAATTGCTCGCCCACCAGCATGTCGACGATGCGTTCGCCGCCGAAGGCGGTGTGCATGATCACGGTGGCCGCCGGTTTGGCGGAAATCTCGCCGATGACGGCGGCATCGGCGCCGGCCGGGTGCGCGCGCATGGCCGCCAGCGCCGCATCCGCTTTGGCCGCCGGCACCACCGCCACCAGCTTGCCCTCGTTGGCGAAGTAGAGCGGGTCCAGCCCCAGAATTTCCGAGACCCCCCGCACCGCTTCGCGCACGGGGATGGCCGGTTCGTCGAGGTTCACACAGACATCGGCGGCCTCGGCAAATTCGTTGCACACCGTGGCGATGCCGCCGCGGGTGGCGTCGCGCAGGCAGTGGACATCGGGGCAGGCTTGCAGCAGGGCCGCGATCAAACCGTGCAGGGGCTGGCTGTCGGATTCGATCGGCACGTCCAGGGCGAGGTCGTCGCGGGCGGCCAGTATGGCCACGCCGTGGTCACCGACGAAACCGTTGACCAGGACTTTGTCGCCCGGCTGCGCGCGTTCGGCGGCGATATGCACACCGGCCGGGACCACGCCCACCCCGGAGGTGTTGATGAACAGTTTATCGGCGGCCCCGCGGTGGACCACCTTGGTGTCGCCGGTGACGATGGCCACCCCGGCCGCCGCGGCGGCCGCTTGCATGGACGCGGCCACACGGCGCAGATCGCTGACGGGATAGCCCTCCTCCAGGATCACAGCGGCGGACAGGTACAACGGCCGCGCACCGGACACCGCCAGATCGTTGACCGTGCCATTGACCGCCAGGGCGCCGATGTCGCCGCCGGGGAAGAACAGCGGGTCGACCACGTAGGAATCGGTGGTGAACGCCAGGGTCTCGCCGGCGCGCGCCAGCTCGGAGAGGGGAAAACGGGCCTGGTCTTCCAGCGGCGCCAGGGCGGGATTGGCGAAGCTCCCGACGAAGACGTCGTCGATGAGATCGCGCATGGCCTTGCCGCCGCTGCCGTGGGCCAGGGTCACGGTCTCGCCGCGCACCTTGCCGCTGCGCGCGCGGATGCGCTGTTCGCTTTTGGCTGCCGGGTCGCTCATGCGCGTTGCTCGCTGCGCTGGCTGGCCGCCGCTTCGCGGTTTTTAAGTATCTCGGCCAAGTCGATGCGGCCGTAGTTATACACCGCGGCGCAGGCGCCTTCGGTGGAGACCATCAACGAGCCCAGCGGCGTCTCGGGCGTGCAGGCGGTGCCGAAGACCTTGCACTGCCAGGGTTTTATCGCGCCTTTCAAAACCTCGCCGCACTGGCAGGATTTGGGGTCGGCGATCTTGAGGTTGGGCAGCGAGTATTTGCGCTCGGCATCGAAGTGGGCGTAGGCGTCGCGCAGCCTGACGCCGGAGTGGTCGATGGAGCCCAGGCCCCGCCATTCGAAGAACTCCCGCAGCTCGAACACCCGGTGGACGGCCGTCAGGGCCGGGTTATTGCCGGCATCGGGCACCACGCGCTGGTATTGATTCTCCACCTCGCAGCGGCCCCCGGCGAGCTGTCGCAGCACCATCCACACCGATTGCAGGATGTCCAGCGGTTCGAAACCGGAGACCACCAAGGGCTTTTTATAGTGGCCGGAGATAAACTCGTAAGGCGCGCTGCCGATCACCATGCTCACGTGGCCCGGCCCCAAAAACCCGTCCAGGGTCAGCTCCGGCGAATCCAGGATGGCCTTGATGGTGGGGATGATGGTGATGTGGTTGCAGAACACCGAGAAGTTGTCGATGTCTTCGGCCTGGGCGCGCAGGATGGTGAACGCGGTGGAGGGCATGGTGGTCTCGAAGCCCAGGGCGAAGAACACCACCTCGCGGTCCGGGTTGTCGCGGGCGAGCTTCAAGGCGTCCATGGGCGAATAGACCATGCGCACGTCGGCGCCCTCGGCCTTGGCCTCGTTCAGGGATTTCCTGGAGCCGGGCACGCGCATGGCGTCGCCGAAGGTGGTGAAGATCACATTGGGGTGCTCGGCCAGCGCCACGCAGTCATCCACCCGGCCCATGGGCAGCACGCACACCGGGCAGCCGGGCCCGTGCACCAATTCGATGGCATCGGGCAGCATCTGCTCGATGCCGTACTTGAAAATCGAGTGGGTATGGCCGCCGCAGACCTCCATCAACTGAAGAGGACGTTTCTTGCAGATGGGGATCTGCGCCACCAGGGTTTCGATGTTCTTGACCAGCGCCCTGGCCTTGGCCGGATCGCGAAACTCGTCAACGAATTTCATGACAGATCTCCGCGATGGTCGGCGAGCAGGGTGTGCACCAGATCCCATAGGATGTGGTAGGTGGCGACGTGGACTTCCTGGATGCGGTGGATGCTGTCGGTGGCTACCGTCAGGCAGTGGTCTATGTCCTCGCTGGCTGCCATTGCGCCGCCGTCGCCGCCGCTGAAGCCGATGGTGGTCAGCCCCATTTCGCGAGCCTTGGCGTAGGCGCGCAGCAGGTTGGCCGAGTTGCCGCTGGTGGAAAAGCCCACCAGCCCGTCGCCGGCGCGGCCGTAGGCGATGACCTGGCGCACGAACACATGGTCAAAACCCACGTCGTTGCCCACCGCGGTCATCATGGCGTCGTCGGCGACCAGGTTGACCGCGGTCAGCGCGGGCCGGCCCGCGGTGATGGGGTGCAAAAACTCCACCGCGAAATGGGCGGCGTCGCAGCTCGAACCGCCGTTGCCCATGGAAAACATGCGACCGTTGCGTTGATACACCGCGGCGATGGCGCGGGCGGCGGCCACCACCGCCGGGCCGTTGTCGGCGAAAAACCGCTGCTTGACCTCCACGCTGTGGTCGGCCTTTTGACGCACGGATTCAAGCAGGGCGTCGTCGACCGCGCTCGGGTCTTGTTCGCCGCCGTGCAAAAACGGATAGAGCGCGCGCAACTGGTCTTGGTCACCGTCCATTGTTCAAGTCTCCGCGGCCTGCATGGCGTCCATCTCCTCCTGCATCTCGCCGAGTTCCTGGAGCAATTGCAGGGTCTTGATCGCCTCGTTCTCGTCGATGCGGCTCATGGCGAAACCCACATGCACGAGCACCCATTCGCCGACGCAATCCGCGTGGCTGCGCCCTTCGCCGACCACGCAGGAGATGTTCACCGCGCGCCGGATGCCGCCGATCTCCACCGTGGCGGTGTCGGTGGCGGTGTCCACCACGTCCACAATCTGGCCGGGTATGCCTACACACACTGGTTCATCCTCCTGGCTGTTTGTGGCTCGGCTTCTGTTTTCCCCTGTTCCCGCGGCGGAGGGGGCAAAGACCGCGCGGCGGCGACCGCCGCCTGCCCGAGGCTCAAGCCGCCGTCGTTGGCCGGCACGCGTTCATGGCGCAACACTCGCCAACCCTTGCATTCAAGCAAACCAATCAACGTCTCGGTCAGCGCCGCGTTCTGGAACACCCCGCCGGATAACGCGACGCGCCGTGTGATCGCTGGCCCATGCAGTTCCGCCAAGTGCGTGACCATGGCTGCCAGCGCGTGGGCCAGGCCGGTGTGGAAGCGCGCGGCGATCACCCCGGTGCGAACGCCGGCCGCGACATCGGCCAGCAGGGCGGGCCAGAGCGGGCCGGGATCCAGCCGCGGCAAGCCTTCGATTGTCGTGATCGTAAGGGGATAACCGCGCACTTCGCGCAGGGCATCACCGTCGATCGCAGCCTCCAGTTCGATGGCGGCCTGGCCCTCGTAGTTCGTCGTCTGGCATACGCCCGCAATGGCGGCCACGGCGTCGAACAGCCGGCCGACCGAGGTGGTCACGGGGCTGTTGAAGCCGGCGTCGATCATCGCGCCCAGGGTGTCCAGCGGCTTGTCCGCCAGCCCTGAGAAAAATGCCAACCCGCCGTATTCCCTGGCCAGCGCCGGCCAGTCGCCGGTCTGGCGCAACCATGCATAGGCCATGCGCCAGGGCTGGCGGATGGCGGCGGCGGCGCCGGGCATGGCCACGGGCGCCAGCGATGCCAGGCGCCGATAGCCGCGATATTCGGCGAGCAGGAATTCCCCGCCCCAGAGGCTGCCATCGTCGCCATAGCCGTTGCCGTCCAGCGTGATGCCGAGCGCTGGCGGCGCATCCAGTGCCACGCCGTTGTCCGCGAGGCAGGCGGCGAGGTGGGCGTGGTGGTGCTGGACCTCGAACAGAGGCAGGCCGCCCGCTTCGCTGTACTCGCGGCCGATTTTGCTGGGAAGGTATTCGGGGTGGCCGTCGACAGCCAGCGCCTGCGGTCGGTGGCCAAACAACCTGAGATACAGCGCCAGCGTATCGCGGTAGGCGTGGTTGGCGGCGGCATTTTCCAGGTCGCCGAGGTGTTGCGAGAGGATCGCGGCGCCATCCTTGAGCAGGCAAAAGGTATTTTTAAGCTCACCGCCGCAGGCCAGTACCTCTGGCGCCTGCGCGAACCCAGCCGGCAAGGCCAAGGGCGCCGGCGCATAGCCGCGGGCGCGGCGGATCGGCGCCGGGTGCCCGGCGATGACGCGCAACACCGAATCATCCACGCGGTTGACCACCTCGCGGTCGTGCAGCAGGAAAGCGTCGGCGATATCGGCCAGGCGCGCGCGGGCCTCGTCGTTACCGATGCACTGGGGCTGCTCCGAGCGGTTGCCGCTGGTGAGCACGATGGGATCGTCGAGTTGGCCCATGAGCAGGTGATGCAAGGGGCTGTAGGCGAGCATGAACCCGTAACAGCGCTGCTTGGGGGCGACCGCCTCGGCCAGGCGTTCGCGGCCGTTGGCCGGTAGCAACAGGATGGGTGCGGCAGGGCTTTGCAATGCTTGCCGCTCGACGTCGGCCAAAGCGCAATAGCGGCGGATCATGGCGACATCGCGCGCCATCAGGGCGAAGGGCTTGGCATGGCGATGCTTGCGCCGGCGCAGCCGCGCCACCGCGGCGTCGTTGCTGGCGTCCACGGCCAGGTGGATGCCGCCGATGCCCTTGATCGCGACGATGGCGCCGCTGCGCAGCAGCGCCGCGGCGGCGCGAACCGCATCGTCCCCGGCCGCGGCTTCGCAGCCCTCGCTGTCTTCGAGCCACAGCCGGGGGCCGCAGTCGGAGCAAGCATTGGGCTGGGCATGGAAGCGCCGGTCGGCCGGGTCTTCATATTCGGCGCGGCAATCCGCGCAGAGGTCAAACCCGGCCATGCTCGTGTTGGCGCGGTCGTAGGGGATGGCGGTGACGATCGACAAGCGTGGGCCGCAATGGGTGCAGTTGGTAAACGCGTAGCCGTGGCGGCGGTCGCGCGGGTCGTGGACTTCGTCCAGGCAGGCCGCGCAGGTGGCGGCATCCGCGGCCACCCCGGTATGCACCTCGCCGCCGGCGCTGGCGGCGATGGTGAAATCCGCCGCCGTTGTCTCGCCGACCAGCGGCATGCATTCCAGCGCGTCGATTCGGGCCAACGGTGGGGTCTCGGTGCGCAGTCGCTCCAGGAACCGGGCGCGGGCTGCCCGGCCGCCCCAGGCGTGGATCAGCACCCCCTGGGCATCATTGCGTACCTCGCCCGCGAGTCCGCATTCGCGGGCCAGGCGCCAGACGGTGGGCCGAAAGCCAACGCCTTGCACCAAACCCCGCGCGCGGATCGCCACCCCGCCGCGGGATCCTCCCGCGGCGGCGGCGTCAGCGGCGGGCAAGGGCTCAGAAATTGTAGCCAATGCCGGTTCCGAGGATGATTGTATCCAGTTCCAGCTCGTCGTCGAGGGCCGGGTTCGCGCCGACCTCCACGTCTGCCTCCACCGTGGAATACTTGATGGTGCCGTTGAGGAATACGTGTTGGGTGAGATAATGATCGACCCCGATTTCGGCGACATAGCCGAGGGAATCATCGACCTCGACATCCAGCGCGTCCAGCAGCCCGCTTTCGTCGGAGAACACAAAGTACTCGACGCCCGCGCCTGCATAAACCCTGGTGTTGCCGCTATTCCATAAGTACCACTGCAGCGAAAATATCGGCGGCAATACATCCACCGAGCCCAAGGATCCCCCGGTAGTGCCGGACTCCACTTCGACATTGGTGGTGGTCGCCAGCACGTTTATCGCCAGAGTCGGGGTTAGGAAATAGCTCACCTCCACGGCCAAGTCATATTGGTCGTCGACGTCCAGATCCAGGGCGTCGGATTCGGCGTCGAAGGCCAGGTAGATCGCGGTGGTGCGGACCTGCCACGGGCAATTGCTGGTGGCATCTGTCGCGCGCACGTTCTCCGCTTGCGCCAGTGCCGTACCGGCCCAGCAAGCGCAGAGCAGCCCCGCCAGGATTGTCGATTTACGGGGATACAGTCGTTTGTCCATGATTATCCTCCTGCTTGGTTGCCTCACTGGGCGCCCACTGCCAGTCACATCGACCGGATGCGCAGGTAGCGCTTGAGATCCGGCAGGCTGACTACGAACAGGTAGCCAACCGCGAGTACGCCGATCCCGATCAGTGCCAGCATGATGATGGAAAAAATGGTCCAGCCACTCATGTCAATCCTCCTGGAGCCGCATGGCTCCCGTGTTGTGACGTATCGTAGGGGCGATATGCCCCCGGTTCCTGCGGCGACCGCCATTCGTCCAGCAGCGCCTGGATTTCGGCGACCGCCTCGTCAACCGCGGCTGCCACCGCTGCGCTCAGGCCCATGTGCCCGGCTTCGCCGCCGAGGTCATCGGGTTCGCAGCCGACCAGCACCACCCGCGGGCGCCGCGCGCCGATGGTCGCGATCAAATCCAATACCCGCTTCGGGTCCATGGCGTGCGGCGACACCAGGCCGGCCGCCGGGCCGTCTTCTCGCCGGTTATCGAAGTCGGGTTCGATGGTGTAGACCGTCCCCGGGGCGTTGCCGCGCTGCATGGTGTCGGCCAGCACGGCGAGGTCATAACCGTCGGTCAGCGCATAGCCCAGATCCATGCCGCGGATGCCGAAATCCACCACATCCACGCTATCTGGCAGTTCGCAGCGGCCCAGCCGTTGGGCCACTTCGCAGCCGAAGCCGTCGTCGCCCATGAAGATGTTGCCGATGCCGGCGACCAGGGCCTTCATGCGCGCAACCCCTCGAGCTCGGCGGGTTCGATTTCGTCGGGGGAGAAGAAAAATCGATGGCCGGGCATGCGTTCCATGCCCAGGTGACGCCCCGGGTCGTCTTCAACCACGACGGCCACGTGCACCTGGTCCTCGAAGTCGCGTTCGATGGCTTCGATGACCGCGATCTTGTCCTTGAGCACCAGATCCATGACATCGCCGCCCGGTTTCGGGCGTAGCCGCACCCGATCGCCGACCTTCAGTGCGGTCGCGCCGTTGCTGTAATAGGCCAGTTGCGGCCCGCGCACTTCCGGTTCCAGCGGATTGGCCTGCGCGCCGAGTCCGGAGTCCCCAGCCCCGCGGCCCGGGCCCGCATCTCCAGCCCCGGGTTCCGGGTCACCAGTCCCGTCCTTTCGCAACACCCCGTGCATGCGCATGAAATCGCTCTTGCCGAGGCCTTCGGTGCGCGCCAGCAACGCCGCGGCGCGGGGGTCGGTGGCCGCCATCTCGGCCTTTTCCTGGTCGGTCATGGCCAGGATGTTCAGGCTCAGGATTTCGTCGATCTCGGTGGCGTCGAACAAATCGCCGGGGCTCTCGGGGGCCACCTGCGGGTAGTCATAGAGGATGATGGGCGAGGCCAGCAGTATGTCGCGCGCGCCGGGCTCGCCCACCAGCACCGGATAGGCGCCCTGGTTGTCGCAGGCCCGCGCCGCGGCGGCCAGCGCCCCCGGCGGATCCATCAGTGAGACGAATGCGCCGCCTTCCACCGCCAGGATGGTGTGGGTGGAGGCGAAGGAATACGGGCTTGCGTCCTCGCGGTTGCCGAGAGCATCGCCGTCGATGCGGCTGTTGTTCTCGATGCGCACGGTGACGCGGTGGGCGGATTCGCCAACGGTTTCCGCTGCCACACTGACCCGGCCCGCCAGCCCGGCCTTGCTTCGCTCCAGCACAGCCTGGATTGGTCCGTCGCCTGCGGCCAGGGGCTCGACCTCGCGCTCGGCCTCGAAACCGAAGTCCAGGCGCGTCGGGGTCGCCAGCAGGTCTGCCAGCCGGCAGTCGGCCACCGACACGTCGCGCTCCACCGCCTCCTGCCAGGACTGGAAACGCTCACCGCCCACCGTGAGCGAGTCCACCGGCCGGTAGGCGGGTTTGCCCGCCGGCGGCCAGGCGTCCAGGGCTTGCCGCAGCTCGCCCACTTGCCGTTGCACCGGCTGCAAAAAGCGCAGCCGGATCTCCAGGCGGGCGTGCGCGCCGCCCTCGATCAGGCACTGGGTTTGCATCTGCCAGGGATCGGCGCCGCCGCTCGCGTCGAACCAGGCGCGCGGGTAGACGCCGCCGAAGGTCCAGCGCTGGCGATTTTTGGTGGAGGTCGCGCGGTAGGGATAGAGGATATAGCCCTCGTAGAGCACCGCGTCGACCACCGGCTGCACCTTGGCCAGGTTCACGAGGCTTCCCGGTTCGCGTTCGGCAACAGGCTGGTCAGGGCCTCGTCAAAGCCGGTGTAGCCGTGCCGGCGCTTGTACTCGTACAGCGCCTCGAAGACCTGGCGGTTGAGGCACAACCAACTGCGGTTGGGGTAGTAGGCCTCCATCATGTCCTGCCAGGTTTCGATCGGCAGGCGGAAGCTGGCCTCGGCCTGCCAGGAAATCATGTCCATGGCCAGCGCGCCGCTGGCATCTCGGTAAAACACCGAGCCGGAGAAAAGGAACAACAGCGGCGCCTTGCCGTACTCCAGGGCGTGGAAGTACTTGGTCGCGCCGAGGTTGAAGTCGAAGCTGCAGGGCACGGGCAGGTCCACCTGGCACTCGCGTTCGAACGCCGGCACGCCGATGTGGCTGTGGGTCCAGAGCATGCTGTGCAGGGTCTGGCCCCAGCGCTCCGGCGCGCCGAAAAGATCGGTCAGACGCGGTTGCTCCGTTTCCTTGTAGATGCGCTTTTTGGCGTCGATGCGGATCTGGCATTGCAGGCTGATGCTATGGATGGGCACCGGGTCATCGCCCTGCGCGATCGCCAGTTTGAAATACAAGGTCGGGCTGGCGGCGTGCCTGGCCGGTTCCGCGTCGAGGATGTTGAATGCGAGTTCGGGCATCAGTGACTGGTCTCCTCGCGCAAGGCGGCGAAAAACGTCTGGATGGCCTCGCCCACCGCCGCACCGCCCGACAGGCCGTGCCAATTGCTGCGGATCTGGCCCACCAGTTCGTAGCAGCGGTCGATGGGCACGCGGTAGTACTCGCGCGCGTCTTGCACCCGGTTGACCAGCAACGCCTCCACGTCGGGTTCCAGTTCGGCCAGCACCGGGTTGGCGGCGGCGAGGTCGTCCCAGGCGTCCAGGTCCAGGGCCGATTCGGTGGGGCCGGCGGGGCCGGGATACATGGCCAGCACGCGATTTTGGTTGCCGGAGTGGAAGAAAAACGCCAGGTTGATGGGGATCAGAAACGCATCCCACTGGGCGCCGGACAGGTCGAAATCGGCCAGACGCGAGGCGCGCCGCGGCACCCGCTTGTAGCGCACCGCATCGGGGCTGTCGAACAGCAGCGCGCAGGGCGGGCAGGCGCACAGGAGCCGGTGGCTGGCGGGTTCGATCAAGTGCGAATGCGCGGGCGCGATGTCCGCTTCGCAAAGCTCGCAGCGCTCGGCGACGGGCTTATCCGTGCCCAGGAAGGTTCGCAGTTGCGCGACCCAGTTGGCCTTGGAGGGCTGCGGGAAAGCTTCCACGGTTCACCTAGGCATCAGCCCGCCCGGGCGATGGCGGAGATCGGCACATAGACCTCCTGAGCGCCGCTGGCGGTTTCCAGACCGTCGATCACCAGGTCGGTGGCGTCCGGCGCCATGTCGAGCAGGGTTTCCTCGATTTCCCGGCGCAGCACCTCTGCCGACGGCCGGTTGGATTTCTGGCCGCTGGCGGTGAGGGTCACCCGCACAGCCCCGTTCGCCACCCCCGCCAACTCGGCGCGTACGCCCTGGACGGCCAGGTGGGGGCGCAGGCGATCCAGCGCCTGGCCGGCGCGGGTGGCTAGGTCGTCCGGATGAAGGTCGTGGAGCAGCAGCAGACCGCGGACCCTGGGATTGGCGGCCAGCTTGGGCGGCAGGGTGTCGGCGGGTTGGGCGCCGGCCTCGCCGATCAGCGACATCAATTCCGACAGCGCCATGCCGTGCATCTCGATCACGACCTGTACCAATTCGCGCGCCGCATCGGCGGCCGCCGGCTCGCCCACACCATCGAGCGCGGCGAGCAGCCCCTGCAGGCGCGCGACCTGGCCGTCGAAGTCCTCGCCGCCGCGACTCACGAGCTGTCGTCCTCACCCTCATCCGGCTGCGGGGCGCCAAAGCCGCCGTTGCTCGGCGCGTGGGTGGTCTTGAGCACCTTGCCGTTACCCAGGTACATGTGCACGCCGCAGGGCAGGCAGGGGTCGAAGCTGCGCACCGCGCGCATGATGTCGATGCCCTTGAACTTGTCGGGACCGTTTTCCTCGAAGATGGGGGTGTTCTGCACCGCGTCCTCGTAGGGGCCCGGGGTGCCGTAGACGTCGCGCGGGTTTGCGTTCCACGGTGTCGGCGGGTAGGGATGGTAGTTGGCGATCTTGCCGTCCCTGATCACCAGGTGGTGGGAGAGCACCCCGCGCACCGCCTCGTGGAAGCCGCAGCCGAAGCCCTCGTCCGGGACCTTGAAATCGTTCCATGTCTTGGTGTTACCGGCCTGCAACTCGGCCAGCGCCTTGTCCATGAAGTGCAGGGCGCAGCAGGCGGCATAGGCCTGGAAATAGGTGCGGGCGCGGTCGCGCTCGATGGCGTTGGACCATTTCGGCACCTTCCACTCCAGCTCCATGTCCGGTTTCAACGCGGTCTCCGGCAAATACATCCTTACGCTGTTGCCGGTGGCCTTGAGGTAGCCGATGTCCACCTTGCCCGCCAACGCGGTGGCCCACAGCCGCGCCAGCGCGCCGCCGCCGGTGTCCAGCGCCAGATGGTCGCCTGTGCGCTGGTCGAGCCAGCGCGGCGACATCACCCAGGAGTACTTGTCGTCGAAGTTGCGCTTCTGCGGGCGCGGGATGGTGGTCTGGTTCCAGGGGTGGTTGATGTCGATGTCGTTGCCCAGCGGGTCCTTGGAGATGAACTTGTCGCGGTTCTGCCAATCCTCGTAATAGGAGCTGCCCAGCAGGATGCGCATGTTGACGTTGATATCCACCAGGTTGGTGGTCACCAGTTCGTCGTCGACGACCACGCCGGGGGTCACGAACATGTGGTTGCCCCATTCCTCCATGTTCTTGTAGTTGTAGTCGCAGTAATCCGGGTCGTTGAACGCGCCCCAGCAGCCCAGCAGGACGCGCCGACGGCCGACCTCTTCGTAGCCGGGCATGGCCTCGTAGAAGAAGTCGAACAGATCATCGTGCAGCGGCACGCAGCGCTTCATGAACTCGACGTACTTCTGCAACCGCACCAGGTAATCGGTGAACAACTGCACCGTGGGCACGGTGCCCACCCCGCCCGGATACAGTGTGGAGGGATGCACGTGGCGGCCTTCCATCAGGATGATCATCTCGCGGGTATAACGCGACACGTCCAGCGTTTCGCGGTAGAACTCACCCTCGAAGGGGTTGAGCGCGGTCATGATGTCGGCGATGGTCTTGTAACCATGCTTGTCGGCGTTGGGCGCCTCGGTTTTCTGGGCCTGCTCCCACACGCCTGGATTGGTTTCCTTGACCATCTGCGCGCAAAAATCTACCCCGGCCAGGTTGTCGTTGAAAATGTTGTGATCGAACATGTACTCGGCCGCCTCGCCGAGGTTGATGATCCATTCCGCGATGGGCGGCGGCTTGACCCCGTAGGCCATGTTCTGGGCGTAGATGGAACACACGGCGTGGTTGTCGCCGCAGATGCCGCAGATGCGGCTGGTGATGAAGTGGGCGTCGCGCGGGTCCTTGTTCTTCATGAACACGGAATAGCCGCGGAAGATCGACGAGGTGGACCAGCACTTGGCCACCTCGCGGTTGTCGAAATCGATCTTGGTGTAGATGCCCAGGGAACCGACGATGCGGCTGATCGGATCCCAGTTCATGTCGATGAGGTTGCCGCGGTCGGATTTCTCGCGGGTTTGCTCGGTGACGTCGCGTTCGGTGGTGGCCATGGCCTGCGTCCTCCTGCGGTACGATTCTTCGGGGCCGGAGCGGTCGCGATCAGCGCCGCACTTCCGGGGGCGGGTTGGTGGTCAGTTCATTGCGGTTGTGGCGCCAGCCTGGCTCCTTGTTCAGCGTCTCCACGGTGAAGCCGCGCAACCACTTGATGAGGTTGCCGTAGGGCTTGACCAGCCGCGAGGACACCACACTTCCCGGCGGCGCGTCCATGTGCGGCATGAACTTGTCGGGGTAACCGGGCATGGTGCAGCCGATGCAGATGCCGCCCACGTTGGGGCAGCCGCCGATGCCGTCCATCCAGCCACGCTTGGGCACATTGCATTGCACCACCGGGCCCCAGCAGCCGAGCTTGACCAGGCATTCCGGCTGGCCGTATTCGCTGGCGAAGTTGGCCTCTTCGTAATAGCCGCCACGGTCGCAACCATCGTGGACCGTCTTGCCGAACAGCCAGGTCGGACGACCGAGATCGTCGACCGGGATCATCGGCGCCAGCCCCGCGAGCTGGCGCAATAGATACAGCACCGTCTCCATGAAGTTATCCGGCTGCACCGGGCAGCCCGGCACGTTGACCACCGGCAGGCCGGCCTTGGACTTCCAGTCCCAGCCGAGGTAGTCGTTCACCCCCATGCAGCCGGTGACGTTGCCCTGCATGGCGTGGATGCCGCCGAAGCAGGCGCAGGTACCGCAGGCCACCACCCCCAGCGCCTTGGGCGCCAGGCGGTCCAGCCATTCGGGGATGGTGATCGGCTCGCCGGTGGACGGGTCGTTGCCCATATAGGCCCAGTAGCCGTCGCCGCTCAGGTTTTCGTTGGGGATGGAGCCTTCCATCACCAGCACGAAGGGGATCTCGTCGCGTTCGGCCTGGTGCCAGTAGTGCATCAGCTCGTCGCCGTTCTCGTAGGCCAGATCCGGGTTGTGCAGATGCACCTTCGGCAAGCCGGGGATGGCGCCGAGCACCACGTCCTCGACGCTGGGCAACGTCGCGGCGGTGACGGAGATGGAATCGCCGTCGCAGCTCATGCCGTCGTTGATCCAGATGATGTGGACCTCTTCCAGGTCCGGTTTGCGCAGAATTTCCCGCCCGAAGGGAGCGCCGTTTGATTCCGCCATGGTTGCCTCCTGACCGGTGGCCGCGGGTCCGTGTGCCCAATGCACGTCCAGACCCTGCTGCCTGGTTGTCCAGCCTGTTTTGTACAGGAGGGGGCGCGGGCCGCCTAGGCGGTCGGCACCCTAGGTAGTACCACCCAAGGGTTTTCCCGATACCGGGCTGTGTGGCGCTACCGGCGCGTGTGGGCCGCGCAAAGAAAAAGAACAAAACCGCAGATTACACAGATTGACGCAGATTACCTGGCTGGCGAACGGGATAACGCCGACTGAACCTGCCTGTTAAAATCTGTGTACATCTGCGCAATCTGCGGTTCCCTCTTTTTCTTCTTTTTCTTCTTCTTCCGAGTCCCGAGCCCTCACAAATGCAGTTCGTGCGCGCCGCACAGCACCGCCATGGTGATCAACTCGGTCAATGAATGCGCCTGCATTTTGAGCATGACCCGGTCGCGATGGTGCTCAACGGTGCGGGGGCTGATCCGAAGCTGGCGCGCGACTTCCTTGTTCGACAGGTCGGAAACCACGAGCTGCAACACCTGTCGCTCGCGCGGTGACAGACAGGCATAGCGTTCGGTCACGACGGCCTTTTCCCGGTAGAGTTCGCGGTTGCGGGCGTCCTGTTCGAGCGCTTGCGCGACGCTGTCCAGGAGCCGCTTCTCGCGAATCGGCTTTTCCAGAAAATCGAACGCGCCGGCTTTTAGCGCGTCCACGGCGGCGGCCACGTCGCCGTGGCCGGTGACGAAGAGGATGGGAAGATACATCCGCCGTTCGCGCATCGTCCGCTGCAGTTTCAGACCATCCATGTCCGGCATGCGCAGGTCCGTGAGCAGGCAGCCGGGCTGCCCGGGGTCGAAGTCGTCGAGGAATGCGCGCGCCGATGGATAGGTGACCACCGCCAGCCCCGATACCCGCAGATTGCGTGCCAGAGCCTCCAGAAAGCGGCGGTCATCGTCGACCGCGCGGACGATCGGGTCAATAGGCATTGTCACCGTCCGGCGGGAGAGTGAACTGCAGGCGTGCGCCGCCGCCGGGGTCATTGCAAGCCCACAGCCGGCCGCCGTGGGCTTCGACAATGCCGCGGCTGATGGCCAGACCCATACCCAGGCCGTTCTTGCTGGTGAAAAACGGCTCGAACATGCGGTTTGCCACAGTCCTGTCCACTCCCGGTCCGGTGTCTTCCACCGCGATGCGGACATCATTGGCTGGCCCGGTGTCTGCGCGAATGGTCACCCGGCGCGGACAGCAGTCTGCCCCGATCGCCTCGACGGCGTTATGCACGAGGTTGACCAGCACCTGTTCGATCTGGACCGCGACTACGCCTACGCGGGGCAGGCTGTCGGCCAGATCGATGCGTAGTTCCACATCGTGGTCTCTGGCGTCGGTTTCAATCAGGGTGGCCACCTCGGTGATCAGGTCGGCCACGGCGCAGACCCGGCGTTGCTCGTCACCCTTGCGCAGAAAACCCCGCAGGTGGCGGACGATCTCGCTGGCATAAGAAGCCGCTTCGGTGGCCTGCGCAAGCGCCGCCGCGAACTCGCAGTCCCGCATCGAGCCCGTGTTGAGCAGCGCCAGCGCCGTCTCGCAATTGAGCATCACCGTGCCCAGGGGCTGATTCAGTTCATGGGCCAGACTGGCTGCCAGCTCCCCGGCTGCGTGCCTGCGCGCCGCAAGACTAAGCTCGGCCTGGAGTTGCCGCGCGTCCTGCGCGGCCTGCGCGTCCCGGGAGATGTCGAGCAGGATCGAGCGGCAAGCACCGTGCTCGCCTTGCGGGCCGGCTTCGCGCAGGCTTTGCAGACGCAACCGCAGTTGCCGGCCCTGACGGTTTTTGATCCGCAGTTCCTGCGCCTCGCCGAGCCCGCTGGCCCGCAACCGGTGGCGGTGATCTTCGAACAACGGCTTGTCATCTTGGGTAACCCAGCGCGAAAACGGCTTGCCCGCCAGCCACTGCGCCGGCCAGCCGAGCATGGCCGCCCCCGACTGATTGATTCGCACGATGGCGCCGGCGCCGTCCAGTTGCATATAGCCGGTGGGCGCGTGCTCGAATAGATCCGCGAAATCCGCGGTGCCGGGCGCGACGGCCGGGCGTTCGTTCAAAAGCTGGCCGTCGCCCGCGCCCAAGCCGGGCACATAACGAGTCCACTTTCCGGCCCGTATTTTTTTTGCAGCGACCATGGCGCGCCCCGGCTGCTCACGTGGCTTACGTTCGCACCCTTGTATAACACGGACGCCGGCCTCGCGCCAAGCCGCCCTCAGCCCTTTTTCCCCGCGGCGGGTAGGTAAGCGCGTCCGCGTGACCCGGGCAATCGGTTAGAATGCTTACCCGTGATTCTTCGAGGGCGCCCATGCACTGGCCGCGGCATTTTCTGGGCCTGCCTCTGCACCCCATGCTGGTGCATTTTCCCCTGGCGTTCTGGCTCGCGCTGCCGATTTTAGACCTGGCCGCGCTGGTTTACGGTATCCAGCCCTGGTGGGGCCTGGCCCTGGGCGTAAATGCGGTGGCTGTGGTCATTGGCCTTGCCGCGCTGATAAGCGGGCTGCTGGAGTACGTCCACCTGTCGGAATCCGGCAGCAATGACGTGCGTCTGGCCGCCCGCCACGGCGTGCGTACCACCGTGGTGTGGTGCGTGATGACCTTGAAGCTGGCGGTGGCCAGCTTCGCCAGCCCGGGCGCGTCGTTCATCGCGGCCTGTCTGGCGGTGGATCTGCTGGCCTGCGCTTTGCTGTTGCAGGCGGCGTTCTTCGGCACCCGAATCACTTATGGGAGCTACGGGCGCTGACCCGGAACCGGGCAGGCGGCGCCAGCGAACATGCTATGGTGCCCGCCCAAGGAACCCAGCGACGGGCACTCGCATCGGAATGCAGGACAGGCAGCAAGAACCGTCCCAGGCGCCAGACCCGCGCCTGGTTGCCGCCTTTGAACAGGCGTTGGTCAATCTGGAAGCGGCGCGTAGCTTTGGCAAGGTCATCCACCAGAATCGCGTGCTGGCCCAGGCCCAGAAGCTCTTGCAAAGTGGCGCCGGGGTCGCGCAGCTCTACGCCGCCGCCCCGCGCTTTGCGGCAGCGGGGTTGTTCGCCGGTGGGGACTGGGCAGATCCGGACAAGCTGCAAACAGCCCTGGTGCGCGGCACCCTCCAGGGAGGCGGCCCCAATGCGACCGCGGAGATGCTCAGCGAGCTGCGGCTGCTGGCGATCGCCACCGGCGCCCTGACCGACCCGCGCCTGGACGCCGGCGCGGCGCGTGCCTATCTCGAACAGGTACTGGCCAACAATCTGGACATGCTCGTACCGGCCGCCACCGAGGCCGCACGCGAACAGGGCGGGGTGGTGGCCGGCCGGGTGCGGAGGCTGTTCGAATTCATCATCGACGTCCTCGGCGCGGGCGGCATTCTCGGCGCGCTGCTGTTCGAGGTCGAGCGCGTGCTGTTGCAACGTCCGATCATGACCCAGCGGGTCGAGTCCCTGTTGCGCGCGGCGCGCCGCGCGCTGGACGAGGTGGGCGAGGATGACCAGACGGTGGCCCAGGCCCGTTATTTCATCGCGGCCCTGTATGGGCCCAGCGAGCGCGCCGGCGGTGTTGCGCCGGACGATTACGCGGCCCTGCTGGCGGGACTGGATGGCGAGGCGTTGGCGCAGGAGGCGCGCCAGTTCGGCGCCTCCATGCGCCGCACCGGCCTGGTGGCGCCCCAGCACGCGAGCTTGTTGCGCCATCTGGTGGATCAGGCGCCCGAGCTGTTGGCGGAGGCGCTGGGCCTGGACCGGGTGGGCCAGGTCAGCCTGCTGGAGTTTCCGGAGCTGATCGCCGACATCATCCGCTTCGCCGTCACCCCGCAGACGGCGCGCTGCATCTACGGACTGTCCCGGATGCTGGCCGGCGGTATCCTGTTCTTCCCACCGGTGCCGCCGGTTTTCAGTCGCTTGATGCTGTTGCCCGTCCACCCCAGGGTCGGGGCGCTGCTGACCTCGGCCAGCGGCTACGCGCGGCCGCCGTCCCCCAACGTGCTGCTGCTGGCGGGGGTGATTTCGGTACTGGGCCAGCCGCGCGGGGTGGACCAGGGCCACAATCCCACCTGCCAGGCGGGGCGGGCCATCAGCATGTGGGCGCAAAACGACATCGGCTTTTTGCTCGAAGCTGTCGCCCACGCTGCCCGCGACGATGAGCTGGTCATGCACTTCGAGGGCGAGGCCCTGAATTCCGGGGCGCTGGCGTTCGGGCTGGCCACCCAGCTGCACACGGAGCTGGATGCGGTGTCGTTGGTCCTCACCCCGCACCTGGACCGCCTGTACATGGAGATGAGCCGGCGTACCATCCACCGCCCCGGCGACGGCCACCGCTGGGTCAACCCGGAGTTCCACGGCTGGTGGGTCTACCGCGGTTTCGCCGAACTGATGGACGGCAAGGGCGCGGTGCGCGGCTGCGACGACTTCATCCGCGGCTTTTACGCAGCGTATCATCCGGTCTACAACGGTGGCCGGAGCCTGGTCTACGTACAGCCCTGCGGCATCGCGGTCACCAACCACGAAGCCAGCTTCGTGGGCTGGCACGCGATCGCCATCCAGCGCGTGGGTCTGGACCCAAGCGGCGCATGGCGGGTGTATTTCCTCAACCCCAACCGCGACAAGGGCCAGAACTGGGGCCTGGGGGTGCGGACTTCGACCAATGATTGCGGCGAATGCGAGGGCGAATCCTCGCTACCCTTCGAGCAGTTTGCCTCGCGCTTGTACGTCTACCATTACGAGGAACGCGAGCACGGCGACACCGCCGCTACAAACCTGCCAAGCGTGCGGCGGCGGCGTCCGGATCATCGCCGCGATCGAGGATCCCGCGGTGATCAAGAAGATACTTGACCATCTGGATCGACAGGGCGCCCTGCCACTGGCGAACCATCAACCGGTGGCGCGCGCGCCACCCGTCCCACAGCTTGTTCCGATTCTGCATTGACGCTTCGGCGCCGTTGACTCACACGACGGCAAGGTTGAGTTCGTGCCGGCGTTGAGGATGCGGCCTTCTGAGGCGCTCAGGGGTTGATTCTGACCGTATCGCGCGCCTGCCGCGCGCAGATTGGCTCAGCACTGGGAGAGACAACGCCCCCACATTGCCCCAAAGCCTGACACGAACTATGATCAGCTACTCGGGAAAGGGCGTTTGTTGTTCCTATACTCCGATGTTTTTTTCCACCGCCACCCGCCCCAGATAGGCGAATAACGGCCTGGGTAACTGCGAAAACAAGTTGCCGGCCCAGGGCTTGAAGCGCTTGGTATCCACCCCACGGGGCCACAGCCGCAGGTCACTGAACCCGTGCTCCGAAAGGAATTCGGAAAAGGCCGGTGTGCTGACCAGGGTATGCGCAGCCGGCTGGTGGAAGCGGCGCAACACGCCGTAACCGGTGCGCACCGGGAGCACCCCCAGGCGTGCGTGGATATACTCGGGAAACTTGGTATGAAACGAGGTCGTAAAACACCAGCCGTGGCGCAGGCAAAAAGCCCTGGCCGCGAGCCCGCAAGGGCCTTCGGTGGCGATATGCACGGCGTCCGGGCGCCAGGCTAGCAGCCGGCGCGCCGTACCGAGGTAGGGCGCGGCCGCCAGTCTGATTTCCGGATAGCTCGGCATTGGCACGGTCAGGAACAGGCCCGGGTGGATCACCCCCACGTCATGGCCGGCGGCCTCCAGTTCCCCAACCACGGAACTCAAGGTAGTGACCACGCCGTTGATTTGCGGCGCCCAAGCGTCGGTGACCAGAGCAATTTTTTGCATCGTCTCGACCGGTTCAAGCCCTTGCATACCATCAGGCCCGTTTGTAACGCCGCGATGACAGCAACGCTACAAACGGATTACGGTGTTGGCGCTAGGGCGTTGCTGAACGCTATCCGCGCGAGCGCTAAAACTGGCTGGGTAGCCGCAGGAGCTGGGTCTCGCCGTTGGAGTCGTCTACGCCGTCGTTGTCGTTGACGACATAGGCGTTGCCCTGGGCGTCCACGGCCAGGCCTTCGAGTTTTTCCAGCACCAGCCCGCCGGTGTCCTGCAAGTCGGGGATCAGGTCCCGCACGAAGGTCTTGCCGACCAGCGGAAAGGCGGGCGTGCCCGTGGCCGGATCGGCAGCCGGCGTCAGGCCCCCGACCGAGAAGCGGTACAGGCGCTTGATCTCGGCGTCCGGGCCCGCCTGATTGTCGCGTTCGATGACCGCGAACTCGGTGGCGGACAAGGCCGCCATATCCGCCAGTGCCACCCAGCCGCCGTTGGCCGAGGCCGGCGTTTCGATCGGGTAGTAGTAGAAGCTCCAGCTTTCGCCGGCGACGTCGTAGCGGCCGATACGCACGCGGTTGTCGGGGTCGTCCACCCACTCGCGCTGGAACGCGACGTACACGGTCTCGTTTTCCCCGGCGCCGGTAACCGCCACGCCCTCAAAGCCGTGGCGCCGCTGGCGGGCCTCGGTGGTCGCGGGCAGGCGTACCACGTCGCTGATGTTGCCATCGGCATCCACTTGCACCAACAGGTTGGGCGACTCAATGGGCCGCGTCGCGTCATCCACCGAGCCCGAGCCTTCCGAGACCACCCAGAAGCCGCCGTCGGCGCGGGTGGTAATGCCTTCCAGATCCAGGTTGACGGTGCCGTCCGCGTTGACCAGGTCGGCGTCGAAATCCGCGTCCACCGCCGCCAGCAGGTCGTTGCTATCGTTGAGCACGATTTCGCTGTTAATGGTGGCTGGCGCGGGGCTCAGGTCCATGCCGTAAATGCGGCTGTTGGCGTAATAGCTGTCGTGGACGCCGAAGGCGGTCGACGCATCGCCGCCGAGCAGGGCCAAGCCCGACAGCGCGCCCCAGGGGATGGGCGTGCCGTCGCCGCGATCGGCTGAGACGACCGTTGGATACGTCGGATCGCCGTCAGCGAACTGGTAAATGCTCAGAATCGAGCGGAAGCCATCCTCGCGCGAGTCTTCCTCGCTGGCGGTTATAAACAAATTGCGGGATTCGATGGTCAGCAGCCCCTCCGGTCCGACCCCGGACGGCAGGGTTTGCACGAACTCAGGATCGCCCGCGCCGTCGTAGCGGTAGACGAAGACCACGCTGGAACGTTCCGAACCCACGAACAGGTAAGCGGTACCGCCGTAAACGCCGGTAGTTACGTTTTCCGGCTCGTTGCCCTTGTTTCCGGAGCGGTCCTCCGGGTAGTGGCCGAGCCGCGTGACTGTGTGTTCCAGCAGGTTGCCGGAGGTAAACACCACGCTGACATCGGTATCGAAGATGGTAAAGCTGCGGCTGCCGCCGTCCAGATCGCCCTCGTCGGCGGTGGCGAATAAGCCGCTGCCCAACCAGGCCACGCCGTCGGGCTCGCGCGGCACGTCGCTTAGGCTGCTGTCGAGTTCGATCAGATCGTTCTCGTTGCTGTCGATTTGCAGCAGGCCGGCCGCGCCGGCGCTGAAACTGCCGGTCACCATGCCGGTCGCCAGATCCACCAGGGCCAGGCCGTTGTTTTCTTGCAGGGTGACCACGGCGAGGTTGTCGGCGTTGATGTCGACGTACTCCGGCTCGGGGTCGCTGTTGAAGCGCAGGCCCGGCAACCCCGTTAACGGCAGGTTGCTGGCGGTCCAGTTGGCCGGGTCGCTATCGCTTAGATCCACCACCACCAGATAACCCGCGGGAAGCTGTGGGATCTGGCCGCCATTCTCGTCCTCGTCGCGTTCATTTTCGATGGCGATGGCCGCGTACTGACCATCGGGGCTAATGGCCACGGCGTCGGGCTGACCGCCGAGGACGATTTCGCGCACCGCGGCCTGGCTGGCCACGTCGATGACTATCAGCACACCGCTGGGGTTGTCGAAATCCGGTGAGGTGTCGACCGCGGCCAGGGCGTAGGAATTTCCCAGTACCGCGACCGAGGTGGGCTCGCCGCCGACCGGGACGGTGCCCAGGGCGGTCGGGTTCTGCGGGTCGCTGATATCGACGAAGCCGATGTTCTCGCCTTCGCCGTCGGTATAGACCAGGGTCATGCCATCGGCAGTGGCCGAGACAATTTCGGCCACCGTCTCGGTGGCGATACTGGTGTTGCGAAACACCGGGAAGTTGGCCACGCGCTGGAAGCTTCCGTTGACGGCCTCGCCGCCGCCATTGCCAGCGCTGTCGTTGCTGCTGCCCCCGCAGCCGACCAGCATCGCCGCCAACCACAGGGCGACCATGACCCGGCTAAGCAGCGTGAACACATTGCGCGGCCGGCGCAGCCGACACAGGTAACAGGTTTTCATGCGCTACCCCCAAAAACACGAGGCGCCCCAACGGCGCCCGCTTGCCAGCCATCCTAGCGAGGCAATGCGGCAGATTTATTGCAACGCCGGACAGTTTGGCGCGCAGCACGGCCTGCCAGCCGGGGTGTATGTT
>NZ_JAVRIB010000023.1:0-25240 GCF_031846275.1 Spectribacter hydrogenoxidans | reverse complement strand
TCGTCGAATATCGCCTCGTGGTGGCAAAGCAAACGCCGGCGTCTTTAGCCAGGAACCTGCGAGCTTGAATTTCTGGTCGCAGGTTGCCTGACCCATCCTTGGGTCAGGCCTTCCGGGCTCACTAAGTTCGCGCCGCTTTGTTCCCGACGAATCGGGGACGCGGCACCCCGTCTTCAGTCGGCGAACATCTTCAGGATGCTGGAGAAATCGCGATCGGCGAAGCCGGCGTCGCCGTGCTTGTCGTAGAGCTGGCGGGCGAGGTCGCCCATGGGGGTGGCGGCGCCCAGCTTGCCGGCGGCATCCGCGGCCAGGCCCAGGTCCTTGTTCATCAGCTTCACCAGAAACCCGCCCTGGTAATCGTTCGACGCCGGAACGCCATCCATCACGCCGGGGAACGGGTTATAGGTGTCCAGCGACCAGTTGCGGCCGCTCGATGCCGCCATGATCTCGGTCAGGGCCTTGGGGTCCAGGCCGGCGGCGGCGCCCATGTTCAGAGCCTCGGCGGTACCGATCATGTGGATCGCCAGCAGCATGTTGTTGCAGATCTTGGCGATCTGGCCGGCCCCGGCCGGTCCGGCACGGAAGGCCGCCTTGCCCATCACTTCGAGAATCGGCCGGGCCTTGTCCACGGCCGCCTCGTCGCCGCCGCAGATGAAGGCCAGCTTGCCGGACTTGGCGGCGCCGACCCCACCGGAAACCGGGGCGTCGATCATGGCGATACCACGGCTCTTGGCGGTCTTGTGAACCTCCACGGCATCCTCGCTGGCGATGGTGGAGGAGTCGATCACCACCGTCGCCGGGTCGATCACATCCAGCAACTTGTCCTGATGGATGTAGAGATTCTTGACGATCTCGCCGGAGGGCAGCATGGAGACGACGAACTCGACGCCGGCAACCGCTTCGGCCGCGGTTGCAGCCTTGCTGGCCCCCTGCTCGACCAGCGCGTCTGCCAGGGCATCGGCGACGTCAAAAACCGTGACGTCGTGCCCGGCCCGGACCAGATTCGCGGCCATGGGACCACCCATGTTGCCAAGGCCGATGAAAGCGATATTGGCCATGTCGTCACTCCTCCTTTGTTCGCGGTTGACGCGCCGGGTGGCGCGGCACTGGAATCGTTATCGGGACGCCACCGCCGGCGGCGCCGTCAGATCAGCCAGCGGGTGGTCACCATCCCAGGACGGGGCGAAATGCGCCTTGACGGTGCTCGCGGGCACTTCCGCCACGCTCTTGAACGACCAGTCCGGCTGGCCATCCTTGTCGATTAGCAGGGCCCGCACCCCCTCGCGAAAATCCGGATGCCGGATACACTGGCGCGCCATCGCCAGTTCCCGCAGGAACACGTCGCGCAGGGAAAGCTGCGCGCCGTGACGAATCTGCTCGTGCACCAGATGGGCAGTGACCGGGCAGCCACCGTCCAGGGTCGCGGCCGCCTTGGCCAGCCACTTGTCCTCGTGCGAGGCCAGGCTGCGGATCGCCCCGACCAGCTCGGACAGGGTGTCGGCGTCGGTGACGTCGTTGATGCGGTCCAGATGACGGCGCACGTTCGAGGCCGGCGGTGCGCCGTCTTGCGCGTGGGCCAGCCGCCGCAGCAGGCGATCCACGGTGTGGGCGGGATCGCCCCAGTCCTCGGCCGACGCCAGTGCGGACAATACATCGTCCTTCGCCGCATGCGGCAGGTAGCGGTCGGCCAGACCCACGAACAGGGCGTCGCCCGCATTCATGTGGGCTCCGGTCAGCCCCAGGAACAGCCCCGAACGACCGGGCATGCGATTGAGAAACCAGGTGCCGCCCACGTCCGGAAACAGACCGATGGTGATCTCGGGCATGGCCAGACGGGCATTCTCGGTGACCACCCGGAAATGGCAGCCGGCCAGGATGCCGAGCCCGCCGCCCATGGCCACGCCGTTGCCCCAGCCGATGACCGGGGTATCAAGGGTATGCAGGGTGTAGTCGAGCCGGTATTCGGCCTCGAAGAAGTTGTCCGGATAGTCGGCGTCACCCTCGCCCTCGTCATGCAGCGACTTCATGCCGTGGTAGATCTGCACGATGTCGCCGCCGGCGCAGAAGGCCCGGTCGCCGGCGCCCTCGATGAAGATCGCCACCACGGCGTCGTCGGCATCCCACTCGACCAGCTTCGGCTGCAACTCACGGGCCATGGCCAGGCTAAGCGAGTTCAACGCCTTGGGGGCGTTCAGGGTGACTCGCTTGATGGTCTTGCCGCCGGCCGCGGGCAGGTCTTCGATTAGCAGGGGCGCTTCACTCATGCGTTCTTCCACTCGGCCTGACGCTTTTCCAGAAACGCCTTGACGCCCTCGGCCTGATCGGCGGTGTCGAACAGGTCGACGAAGGCCTCGCGTTCGCTGACCAGATTGAGCGCCGGCGGCTGGGTGCGCGCGCCCTGGATCAGGTGTTTGCAGGCGCGCACGGAGGAGGGCGACTGGCTAGCCACTTTTTCAGCCAGAGCTACGGCAGTGTCCAGCGCCTCGCCCTGGCCCACCGCCTGCTCGGCCAGGCCGATCTTCTCGGCGGTGGCGGCATCGACACGCTCCCCGCAGAGGATCATGCGCTTGGCCCAGCCTTCGCCCACCAGCCAGGGCAGGTTCTGGGTGCCGCCGGCGCAGGGCAGCAGGCCGACACCGGCCTCGGGCAGGGCCATCTGGGCATTCTCGGCAACGATCCGGATATCGCAGGCCAGCGCGCATTCCAGACCGCCACCCATGGCATAGCCGTTGACCGCGGCAATGGAGACGCCGTCGTAGGCCGAAAGCCGCTCGAACGCCCGGCCGAAGGCCTTGGCCATGGTGGCGGCCACGCCCTTGTCGCCGTCGGCGAACAGCTTGAGATCGGCCCCGGCGGAGAAGAACTTCTCGCCGCTGCCGGTAATCACCAGGGCGTAGTTGTCACGATCGGCGTCCAGCGCCTCGACCGCGTCGTGCAACTGATTCAGCGAATCCCGGGTCCAGGTGTTGGCCGGCGGGTTGTCGATGGTGAGCACGGCGACGTGGCCGCGTTTTTCGACGTTGATATTGCTCATTCCAGCCTCGGTGTCCGTTTTGGCAATTCGTGTTTGACCGCGAAGGACGCAAAAGGAAACTCCGGGCACCCCTGGGCTTCTTTGCGTCTTTTGCGCGCATTGCGGTTGGCGTTCTTCACTGCATCTGTTCGAGTACGCCGTCGGCAAACATGCGCCGGGAAATCACCAGGCGCATGATCTCGTTGGTGCCTTCCAGGATCTGGTGTACCCGCAGGTCGCGGATCATGCGCTCGAGCGGGTATTCGCGGATGTAGCCGTAGCCACCGTGCAACTGCAGGGCATCGTTGCAGATGTTGAAGCCGGCATCGGTGGCGAAGCGCTTGGCCATGGCGCAGTAGGCGGTGGCTTCCGGATCGCCGCGGTCGAGCTTGCTGGCGGCCAGGCGAATCATCTGCCGCGCGGCGACCAGATCGGTGGCCATGTCCGCAAACTTGAACTGCAGGGCCTGGAACTGGTTGAGCCGGTTGCCGAACTGGCTGCGCTCGGCCATGTAGTTGCGGGTGGTTTCCATCGCCGCCTGGGCGGTACCCACGGAACAGGTGGCGATGTTGATGCGACCGCCGTCCAGCCCCTTCATGGCGAACTTGAAGCCCTCGCCCTCCTCGCCCACGCGGTAGCGGGCCGGGATGCGGGCGTCGTCGAAGTTGATCGCGCGGGTCGGCTGACAGTTCCAGCCCAGCTTCTCTTCCTTCTTGCCGTAGGACACGCCATCGGCGTCGCCCGGCACCAGGAAACAGCTGATGCCGCCCGCCCCGTCACCGCCGGTGCGAGCCATCACCACCAGCGCCTCGGTATCGCCGGCCCCGGAAGAGAACACCTTGCCGCCGTTGAGCACGTAGTCGTCGCCGTCGCGCTTTGCCGTGGTCTTGAGCTTGGCCGCATCCGAACCGGCGCCGGCTTCGGTCAGGCAGTAGGAGGCCAGCTTGCGGCCCGAGGTGAGTTCCTCGCCCCACTCGCCCACCAGTTCCTCGTTGCCGAAGGCGGTAACCATCCAGGTAGCCATGTTGTGGATGGTCATGAAGGCGGTGGTGGAGGTGCAGCCGCCGGCCAGCGCCTCGAACACGATGGAGGAATCCAGCCGCGACAACCCCAGCCCCCCGGCTTCCTCCGGCGAATACAGCCCGCAGAAGCCGAGCTCGCCGGCTGCAGAAATCACATCCTTGGGGAAATGCGACTCGGCATCCCATTCCGCCGCGTTCGGGGCCAGCTCGCTGGCAGCGAAGGTGGCCGCTGCCTCGCGGTAGGCCCGCTGGTCTTCAGAGAGTTCAAAATCCACGACGCCGACTTACTTCATGTTGATGGTGAGGTTCGGGCCGCCCGCGGGGATGCCCGAATCGAACCAGCGAGAAATCACCGTCTTGGTTTCGGTGAAGAACCGGATCGACTGCTTGCCGTAGGCATGCAGGTCGCCGTAGAAGCTGCCCTTGGCGCCGGTGAACGAGAAGAACGGCACCGGCACCGGAATAGGCACGTTCACGCCCACCTGGCCGACCTCGATTTCGTGGGTGTACTTGCGGGCCGCTGCACCACTGGCGGTGAAAATCGAGGTGCCGTTGCCGTAGGGGTTGGCATTGATCATCGCGATCGCCTCGTCCAGCGACCCGGCCTCCACCGTGCACAGCACCGGGCCGAAGATTTCCTCGTCGTAGACGGTCATGCCGGGCTTGACGCCGGAGAACAACGTGGGGCCGACCCAGTTGCCGTCGGGATAACCCTCGACGGTGCACTCACGCCCGTCCAGTTCCAGTTTCGCGCCTTCCTTCTCGCCCTGGCCGATCAGATCACGGATGCGCTGGGCGGCACCGGCGTTGATCACCGCCCCGTAGCCGGCGCCCTCGTCATCCCAGCGGCCCGGGCGCACGGTTTCCATCGCGGCCTTGATCTCGGGCAGCCATTCGCGGGTTTCGCCCACCAGCACCGCCACGGAATTGGCCATGCAGCGCTGGCCGGCGGCACCCACTGCCGAGCCCACCAGATTGTTGATGGTCTGCTGCTTGTCGGCGTCGGGCAGGATCACCATGTGATTCTTGGCCCCGGCAAACGCCTGGCAACGCTTGAGATGATCGGTGGACGTGCGGTAGACGTGCTGGGCCACCGGCACCGAACCCACGAAGGACACCGCGCGGATGGTCGGGTGGGTGAGCAGCGTATCCACCTGTTCGCGACCGCCGTGGACCACCTGCAGCACGTCCGGCGGGAAGCCGGCTTCCAGGAACAGTTCGGCGAGCCGGTTCGGCGTCATCGGATCCTGTTCCGACGGCTTCAGCACGAAGGTGTTGCCGGTAACGATCGCCAGCGGGAAGAACCACAGCGGGATCATCGCCGGGAAGTTGAACGGGGTAATGCCCGCGCACACACCGATCGGATGGGTGATGGTGCGGGTGTCGATGCCGCCGGCAATATTCTCGGCCGAATCGGCCAGCATCAGCGCCGGGGCGTGGCAGGCCTGCTCCGCCACCTCGATGCCGCGCCAGACGTCGCCCTTGGCATCGGCAAAGGTCTTGCCCGTTTCCCGGGCGAGGATTTCACCCAACTCGTCGTGGTGCTCCTTGAGCAGCGCCTGGTAGCGGAACATCATCCGCGCGCGCTCCGACACCGGCACTTCCTTCCAGGTCTTGAATGCCTCGGCGGCGGATGAGATCGCCTGCTCCATCTCGTCCGGCGTGGTGTTCGGCGCCCGGGCGATCACGTCCTGGGTGGCGGGGTCGGTCACGTCGATCCAGTCGGCGCAGCCCGACTTGCGCCACTCACCGGCAATCAGATTGAGGACATCGGGGGTGTTTTGCATCGCCTGCGGATTGGTAGCCATCGCGGATTTCCTGTTGTTCAGTTCTATGGGGCAGCCGCCGTGCGGCCAGCCTTCTCGGGGCGCAACTCTAAAGTGTACCCGCTGACCGGTCCCACCTCGAACGGGTAGGGCCTGAGGACCCTCGGTTCCATTCCGCTAACGCAGCACCACGGTCCGGTTGCCGTTGACCATCACCCGGTCCTCCAGGTGATAGCGCAGGCCCCGAGCCAGCACGGTCTTCTCGATATCCTTGCCGCAGCGGGTGAGATCGATCACCGAATCCGCATGGGAAACGCGATTGACGTCCTGCTCGATGATCGGACCCTGATCCAGTTCCTCGGTGACATAGTGGCAGGTGGCGCCGATCAGCTTCACGCCACGCTGGTAGGCCTGGTCGTAGGGGCGCGCCCCCACGAAACTGGGCAGGAAACTGTGGTGGATGTTCAGCACCCGGCCCAGATACCGCCGGCACAGATCGGGCGGCAGGATCTGCATGAAGCGGGCCAGCACCATGGTGTCGCCCTGGTAATGCCGGAACAGACGCTCGATCTCGGCGAACCCCGCGGCCTTGTCGTCACGGCCGATGGGCACGTGGTGGAAGTCGATGCCGTGCCATTCCACCAGCCCGCGGGCATCCTCGTGGTTGGCGATCACGCAGGGGATGTCGATGTCCAGTTCCCGGCACTGCCAGCGCTCGAGCAGATCGTAGAGGCAATGCAACTGGCGGGAAGCCAGGATCACCACCCGGTTCTTCACCGCACTGTCGCTGATGCGCCAGTCCATGCCGAGTTCATCGGCAACCGGAACGAATCGCTCGCGCAAACCATCCGGCTCGATCCCCAGCGATCCCGCCCGCACCTCCACCCGCATGAAGAAGCGGTTGGTCTGCTCGTCGGCGTGCTGACTCGAGCGCAGGATCCATCCCCCCTGATCGGCCAGAAAACCGGCCACGCGGGCGACGATGCCCACCCGGTCCGGGCAGGAAAAACGCAAGGTGTAGAAACGGGTTCGTTGCATCGATGACATCAGCCGGCGAGTGAGAATCAGCGCTGACCCCAATACTAAGGCAGGCCCGGCGCCGGGGGCGATGCGGGCAGCGGCCCGCACTAGGTATTACACTCCCGCGGTCCGATGCGAACAGGAGCGAGAACCGATGACCGAAAGCAACCGCCAGTGGATTCTGCGCCAGCGCCCGGTGGGCGATGTCAGCGATGACGATCTGATCCTGGAGACCGGCGAGATGCCCCACGCCGACGACGGCGAAATCGTGGTGCGCACCCGCCTGCTGTCCATGGACCCGGCCAACCGCGCCTGGATGAACGAAACCCCCAGCTATATGGACCCGGTACCGCTCAACGGCCCGATGCTTGGCATGGCCCTGGGCGAGGTCACGGAAAGCCGTAGCGACCGGTTCAGCGTCGGCGACACGGTGATGGGCCTCGGCAGCTGGAGCGAATACTGCAAGCGCCCGGCCGCCGCCTTCCAGCCGGTGCCCACCCTGCCCGGCCTGTCGGAACAGGAAGTGTTCGGCATGCTGCTGGTGGTCGGTCCGACGGCCTATTTCGGGGTACATGACATCTGCGCGCCGAAACCGGGGGAAACCCTGGTGGTCTCCGGCGCCGCCGGGGCGGTGGGCTCCATCGCCGGGCAACTGGGCAAGGCCTGGGGCGCCCGCGTGGTCGGCATCGCCGGCGGTGCCGACAAGTGCCGCCGCGTCACCGAGGACTACGGCATGGACGCGGCCATTGACTACAAGGCCGAAAACGTCAACGCCCGGCTGGGCGAGCTGTGCCCGGACGGCATCGACTGCTACTTCGACAACGTCGGCGGCGACATTCTCGACGCGGTGCTCGGCCGCATGAACGACTTCGCCCGCGTGGCCCAGTGCGGGGCCATTTCCATGTACAACGCCGACAAGCCGGTGCCGGGGCCCTACAACTACATCAACATCGTCATGCGACGGATCAAGATCCAGGGCTTCATCGTGCTGGACCACATGGACCGCTACCCCGAGGCCTTCGAAGTGCTGGCCGGTCTGCGCAATGACGGCAAGCTGCACTGGGACTTCGACCTCGACGAAGGTCTGGACAACGCGCTCACTGCTTTCCGCAAACTCTACAGTGGCGACAACACCGGCAAGATGCTGCTCAAGGTCGCCGACTAATCGCGAATAACAAGGAGTCACACCCATGAGTCTGCCGGCCAAGATCGCCGACCGCCTGCGCCTGCCCGTGTTCGGCGCGCCCATGTTCATCGTGTCGAACCCCGAACTGGTGATCGCCCAGTGCCAGGCCGGGGTGGTCGGCAGTTTCCCCTCGCTCAACGCCCGTCCGGCGGATCAGCTCGAAGTGTGGCTCGAGCGCATCAAGACCGAACTGGCCGACTGGGACGCGGCCCACCCGGACACCCCTGCCGCCCCGTTCGGCGTCAACCTGATCGTACACAAGTCGAACGACCGGCTCGAGCACGACCTCGAGCTGTGCGTGAAGCACGAGGTTCCCATCGTGATCACCTCGCTCGGGGCGCAGAACGCGGTCAACGACGCCATCCACAGCTACGGCGGGATGGTGATGCACGACGTGATCAACCAGCGCTTCGCCCACAAGGCGATCGAGAAGGGGGCCGACGGCCTGATCGCCGTGTGCGCCGGGGCCGGCGGGCATGCCGGCACGCAATCGCCGTTCGCCTTCGTGCAGGAACTGCGCGAATGGTTCGACGGCCCGCTGGCCCTGTCCGGCTGCATCGCCAACGGCCGCTCGGTGGCCGCTGCCCGGGCCATGGGGGCCGATGTGGCCTACATGGGCTCGCCGTTCATCGCCACCGCCGAGGCCAACGCCCACGACCACTACAAGCAGATGGTGGTCGACAGCACCGCCGAGGATATCGTCTACACCAACTACTTCTCCGGGGTGCACGGCAACTATCTGAAATTCAGTGTGGAAAAAGCCGGCTACGACACCGCCAATTTGCCGGAAGCCGATCCCTCGAAGATGGACTTCGGTTCCAAGGACGGCGACAACGAGGGCCCGAAGGCCTGGAAGGACATCTGGAGCGCCGGTCAGGGCGTGGGCGGCGTGCACAAGGTGCAACCCACGGCCGATTTCGTGGTCCGGCTGCATCAGGAGTACGAGGCCGCGAAGGGCGCTATCTGACCCGCTGAACAATCCCGGGGGCAGGGCTAAAGTTCAGCGGCGCGCCGCCGTTAGCTTTATTACCACTGACCCCAAGGTGGCATTCGGCCCGCGTTTCCCCTTCGCGGGCCGGCAACCGGACCGGCGATTTACGCGAGTGTCGCCGGACCAACCGAGCGGGACGGCTTCCTCCCCCTGGCCGTCCCGCTCTCTTGTTTCAGTCGTGTTCGGCGACTTCCGCATCCAGATCGCAGCGCGCCGGCAACAGGGGCGCCAACGCCGGCCAGACGTTGTCGAGCATGCGCGGCTGGGCCGCGGCGGTGGGATGAATCCCGTCCGCCTGCATCAGCTCGTCATCCAGGGCCACCCCCTCGAGCAGGAACGGCACGAAGGCCACGTCAGCGGCGGCCACCGTCTGCTCGAAAGCGGCATCGAAGGCGCGGGTGTAGGCCGCCCCGTAGTTGGGCGGAATGCGAATACCCACCAGCAGCACGCGGGCCCCGGCGTCGCGCGAGGCTGCGATCATGGCTTCCAGATTGGCCTGCATCCGTTCGGGCGGCAGCCCCCGCAGCCCGTCGTTACCGCCCAGTTCCAGAATCACCAGATCCGGCTCGTGCCGATCCAGCAGCGGTGCCAGCCGCGCCCGCCCCCCAGCTGTTGTCTCGCCGCTGACCGAGGCATTATGAACAGGCAGCGCGTCGCAAACCCGCGCCACACGCGTATCCAGCAGCGACACCCAGCCCTGTTCCGATTCCAGGCCGTAACCGGCGCCCAGGCTGTCGCCCAGCACCAGGATGCCGTCGGCGGCGGCAAGCCCGGGCAGCCACCCGCACAGCAACAAGATCCAGATACGCATGAACAACACTCCGATGGTCGAGGCGCGCGGCGTTTCGCGCACCGTCCCCGGCCCCGACGGGCCCCTGATGTTACTCGACGCCATCGACCTGACCGTGGCCCGCGGTGAAACCGTGGCCGTGGGCGGCCCGTCGGGCAGCGGCAAGTCCACCCTGCTGGGACTGCTGGCCGGACTGGATGTGCCCAGCGCCGGCGACATCCGGCTGGCGGGCGAGGCCTTCAGCCACCTCGACGAGGACGCCCGGGCCGCCCGCCGCGGGGCCCTGTGCGGCTTCGTGTTCCAGTCATTCCATCTGGTGAGCGACCTCACCGCCCGGGAAAACGTCATGCTGCCGCTGGAACTGGCCGGCGCCGACCGGCCCGGCGACACCGCCGACCGCTGGCTGGAACGCGTGGGCCTGTCCCACCGCCGGCAGCATTTCCCGCCCACGCTGTCTGGCGGCGAACAGCAGCGCGTGGGGCTGGCCCGGGCGTTCGCCACCCGCCCGCAACTGCTGTTCGCGGACGAACCCACCGGCAGCCTCGACCACGCCAACCGTGACCGGGTGGCCGAACTGCTGTTCGACCTCAACCGCGAGGCCGGCACCGCCCTCCTGCTGGTCACCCACGACGACGACCTCGCCCACCACTGCCGGCGGGTCCTGCGGCTGGAGGCCGGGCAGCTGCAACATGGGTAGTCTGCGGCGCAGCTGGCGGGACGGCGCCTTCCGCATCCTGGCGCTATCCGTGGGTCTGGCCGCACTGGCCCTGGCCAGCGTGATCCTGCTGCGCGCGGAACTCGACCAGCGGGTGGACCAGCGCACCGCCGCCAGCCTGGGCGGCGCGCTGGTACTCGAAGGCAGCCGCGCACCCGATGATGGCCAGCGGCCGGCCGGAAATGCGCTCACCAGTTCGCTGGTGCTGGAATTCCCCACCGTGGTGGTGGCCGGCGACGACACACTGCTGGTTTCGGCCAAGGCAGTGGATGCCGACTACCCGCTGCGCGGCGAGCTGCAGGTGGCACCCGACCGCTTCGGCGCCGCCGGCCCACGCGATCACGGCCCGCGGCCGGGTCGCACCTGGGTGGCCGACGGCGTGATCGACCGCCTGGGCAAGGCCGTGGGCGACACGCTGACGCTGGGTGAGGCCGAGCTGACCATCACCGGCGTGATCCGCAGTGAACCCGATCAGGGCGCGGCCTTCTACAGCGTCAATCCGCGGGTGCTGATGCATGCCGACGACGTGGAAGCCAGCGGCGTGATCGGCCCGGGAAGCCGGCTGGATTACCGCCTGCTGGTGGACGGCCCGGCGACCGCCGTGGCCGTCCATCGCCGGCAACTGGAATCCGCCGGCCTGCGCCCGGACCAGTCGCTCGAAGGCGTGGACGACGCCCGTGTGCGCTCGTTCGGCCCGCTGCAGCAGTTGACCCTCTACGTCAGCGTGGGCGTGCTGCTGGTGGTGGTGCTGTGCGCGGCCGCGCTGACCATGGCCAGCGCTCAGCGGGCCGCCCGCCAGGCCCGTCTGGCCGCGCTGCTGCGTACCTTCGGCGCCCCGCGCCGGCGGGTGCTGCAACGGCTACTGACCGGCGAGGCCATCGCGCTGCTGCCCGCGGTGGCCGCGGGTCTGCTGCTGGGCGGCCTGGTCGTCCTGATCGCCCGTCAGGCCCTGGGCTGGCAGGGGCCGCTGGCCGCGGGGCCGGTCGACTGGCTGCTGATTGCCGCGCTGCCGCCCGGCCTGTGGCTGGTGTTCGGCGTCACCCAGGGCCTGGCACTGGCCCGAGCCCCGATCACCCGCCTGCTGCAACGCAGCGGCGGCGTCCAGCCGGTGGGCGTGAGCGGCCTGATCGCCGCCGTTACGCTTCTGGCGGTCGCCGCTGCCTGGCTGAGCGGCTCGCCCCGGGAACTGGCCTGGCTGATCGGACTGCTGCTGGTGCTGGCCATCGGCCTGCCGGCGGCGCTGTGGCCATTGCTCAAGGGGCTCGACTGGCTCAGCCCGCGGCTGCCGCTGGCCAGCCGACTGGCACTTCGCCGGCTCACCCGCCGGCCGGCCCTGGCCCTGCCGCTGCTGGCCGCACTGATGGCGGCGATGGCGGTACTGGCTCTGTCCGGCCACGTCGGCACCCGGCTGCTGGCCGACTGGCGGGCCAGCCTGCCCGAGCGGGCCCCCAACTACTTTCTGCTGAACGTATTCGACGCCGACCTGCCGGCCCTGGACGCCTGGCTGGCCGAGCATGACGCCCTGGCCAAGCCGCGCTACCCGGTCACCCGGGCCCGGCTCACCGAAATCAACGACCAGCCGGTGCGCCAGGCTGTGACAAAGGAATCGCGTCAGGCCGGCAATGCCCTCAATCGCGACCTGGTGCTCACCGAAACCGAACGCCTGCCGCCCAGCAACCAGGTCAGCACCGGCCGCTGGCACGGCGAAAGCGACACTGCCGGCGTGTCGGTGGAAACCGAACTCGCGCAGGGACTGGGCATTTCACTGGGCGACAACGTCACCTTCGTGGGCCCGTCCGGCGAACTCACCGCCACCGTGACCAGCCTGCGCGAGGTGAACTGGGAAAGTTTCGAGCCCAATTTCTACTTCATCTTCACCCCGGGCACGCTGCCCGCCGCCGATCTGTCCTGGCTGACCAGTTTCTGGCTGCCGCCGGGCGACGGCGCCCGGCTGGCCGAACTGCTCGGGCAGATGCCCCAGGCCACGCTGCTGGACGTCAACACCCTGCTGGACCGTGCCCAGGCCATCATCGACCAGGCCAGCCGTGCCAGCGCCCTGCTGGCCACGCTGCTGATGGCCGCCGCCCTGCTGGTGCTGGCCGCTGCCCTGATGAGCCTGCGCACGGTGCGGGACCGGGACAACGCCATGCTGCGGGTGCTGGGGGCGGACGCCGCGCTGCTGCGTCGCATCGCCTGGCAGGAAGCCCTGGCCTGGGGCGGGCTGGCCGCGATCGGCGCCAGTCTTCTGGTGACCGCCGCCCTGTGGCCCTTGGGTCATCTGCTGTTCGACGGGCGCCTGCCGTGGTCGGTCTGGCAGCTGCTGCCGGCGGTGGCCGCGCTGGGTATCGCGCTGGGCGGATTACGGCTGGGCCGCGGCGGGGACGACGGTCCGATGCGCCTGCTGGCCTCCTAGCAAGGTCATCCGCGCCGGTTTTTGCTAATCTTGCGCCCGCGAAAATGGTTCGGGGGAGCTATGGCCCGTTATCAATGCGATGATTGCGGCTTCGTCTACGACGAGGCCGAAGGCTGTGAGCGTGAGGGTTTCAAGCCGGGTACGCCCTGGTCCGAGATCCCCGACGACTGGCCCTGCCCCGATTGCGCCGTCCGGGAAAAACCGGACTTCATCCCTCTCGACGACTAGGAATCACGATGAAAAAGTGGCAGTGCATTGTCTGCGGCTGGGTCTACGACGAGGCCGAAGGGCTGCCCGACGAAGGCATCGAACCCGGCACCAAATGGGAAGACATCCCCGACGACTGGACCTGCCCGGATTGCGGCGCGCCCAAGGACGACTTCGAGATGATGGAGGTCGACTAACGTCGCCCTGAATGAGCAGTGTCCGCCTGGACAAGTGGTTGTGGGCAGCCCGGTTCTTCAAGACCCGCACCCAGGCCACCCATGCCGCCAACGGCGGCAAGGTGTCAGTCAACGGCGGCGGCGGCAAGGCCGGCCAGACCGTGCGGGTGGGTGATCGCCTGGAAATCCACAAGTCCGGTCAGCAGTTCCGCATCCAGATCACCGACCTGGCCGATCGTCGCGGCAGCGCCACCGCCGCCGAGGCTCTCTATCACGAGGATGAGGCCGACCGGGCCGCCCGCCTCGAAGCCCTCGCGGTGCGCCGGGCCGAGGCCCGCAGCCAGCCCCGACCCGACGGGCGGCCCGACCGCAAGGGGCGGCGGCAGTTGCGGGATATCAAGCATCGGGGTGGGTGAATCGTAGTGTTGTGGCGATTCGATCGCCCAAGCCCCAGCTGCCAACCACTTGTTGTAGCGCTAAGCGGGCACCCCCAACCATCTGATTGCTTAAGAATTTCGCCCTGAAGGGCGAGTGTCTTTTCTTTGCGTCGTCAAAGAAAAGTCACCAAAAGAAAAACGACCCGGACCGCTTGCCCCCGATCAGCGCGTCCGCGCTGACCGGGGATTCCCGCCCGACCACCGGGGCATGAAACGGGCCGTGCCGACAGGACGTCGTGTCCTGAACGGCACTAAACGGGCCATCCATGGCCCGTTTACCCGATGCCCCGGCGGTCGGGCGGCAAGCGCTAACGGGAGGGAGAAGCGACCCCACCCGGCCATGGCAACTCTTGATTCCCGTCGGGACGAGCCCTTTGGACAGGGATGTCCAAAGTGGCCTTGCGCGGCAGGGATGCCACGCCAACAACAAGTGCGCACTGCAGGGCGGCGAGGTCCCAGGCCCGAAGGGGCGCGCACAGGGCATCCTGCCTCGAACCCCGTTCGAGGCAGGACTCGCCCGCCGGAAGCGTTTCTTTGGTGACTTTCTTGTCGCACAAGAAAGTCACCCGGCCCGCTTGAGCGGGACGGAATCTTCTTCTTTAATTTGCTTCGGAAATTGAATCGGCGCCGCATTCATGCGGCCGTCCAGATTCGGCACCGTGACGACGCGTGCGCCGCTAAACCACCGGCAACCGCGAATCGGCCATGGCCCGGCCCGGCACCGGCGGCGACACGGTCAGTTCGGCGGACGCCGCGGCCAGCCGCTCCCCGGCCAGCCGCGCGCCGCGGATGTTGCCGGCCATTGGCCCCAGTTCCATTTCCGCCAGCCGGCCGGTCACGTACAGACCCGGCCGCCACTGCAGATCGGGTTGCGGGGCGGGGAAGCCGCAGGGGGTCAGCGGCGGGGCCAGTTCGCGGATCAGCTGGCTGATGAGCTGGCTGCCGGGCAGGCGGTCGGTAAAGCCGGTGGCGACAACCAGTTCGTCCGCCGGCACCGTGCGGCGATCGGCCAGCACCACGCCGCGGTCGTCCAGGCCCATGGCCGAACCCACATGCAAATGCAGCGCGCCGCGGCGGATGGCGCGCTGCAGGCCCGTGGCCACGTCGCGCGGCAGGGTGCCGGGGTGGCGGGCCACCTGGATGCGACGACGGCGCTGGCGCCAGTCGGCGGCGGCGAACGGCACCAGGCAACGCGGGCCGGCGTAGCAGGGATTGGCGTCAAAATCAGACCGGCGCAGCCGCCGGCGGGTGACCAGATTCACCGAACGGCCGCGGGCGATCAGACACAGGGCCAGCTGCCCGGCGGTGATGCCGCCGCCGATGATGGCCACATTGCCCTCACCGTCCCCGTCCGGCATGGCGAAATCGTGATCGAACACATGCGGCACGCCGGCGGCCCAGTCCGGCCGGTCGGGCGCGGGCGGCCCCGGGGCCAGCAGCACCCGCCGGCTCCACCACGAACGTTCCCGGCCCCAGACGCGATAGCCGCCGGCCTGGGGCTCGATGCGGGTCACCCGTTCGCGGGCGCGCAGGTGCGCGGGTTCGTCGGTGATCAGCTGGCGGCAGTGGGCGTCGAACAGGGCCAGCGCCGGGCGTTGATACGGATCGATGAAGGCCGGGCCATCCAGGCGGACGGTGTCGGCAAACCGCCGCAGGGCGTCGCTGCGCAAGCCCAGATGATGCGCCTGGGGCGAGCGCAGGTAGTCCATCCCGCAGGCCTCGGCCCGGCGCTGCCAGGCGGCCAGCGGGGCCGGGGCGTCATCGACGATCAGCAGGTCGTCATCGGCCACGCCCAGCCGGTGGCGCAGCACCCGGGATACATGGGTGCCGTGCACTCCGCCGCCGACAATCAGCCATTCCAGCACGGTCGGTCAGCCTCCCTTGCTCATCCCAGCGCCCGCAGCTGGCCGGCGGTGAGCTGCCAGCGCAGGGTGCCGGTGCCGCCCTCGGCGGGGCCGGGGAATTCGAGGCAGGCCGCGCCGGCCTTCTTCAGGGACAGGACGCGGTCGCGCTTGCGGGTCAGCCCCCAGGACACCCAGGCGGACAGGTCCGGCTCGTGGCCCACCAGAATCAGCGATTCGTCGGTGGGACGGCCGTGCAGCCAGGTGTCCAGCGCTTCCGGGCCGGCGCCGGGATTCAGCGCCGCCGATTCCACCAGCGGCGGCTCGCCCACGTAGGGCGCCAGCAGTTCGGCGGTCTGCTGGGCGCGCAGCAACAGGCTGCACACGATGGTGTCCACCGCCTGGCCTTCCAGGCAGGCACGCAGACCGGCCGCCGCCGCCCGGGTGCGCCGGCGGCCCTTGTCGGTCAACGGCCGTTCCTCGTCGGAAAGCCCCATGTCGTGTGCTTCCTCGCGGTCCAGTGCAATGCCGTGGCGAAAGGCGATGATGTCCATCGGATGGTCACCTCTAAACCATGAATGCGTCGGGGCGATGACAGCCCCGCCGCGGGGTTCGACACCCGCGAGCGGCCGCCAATTCGGCCCTGTCAGCAGCAATGCCGGAATATCAATCCGGCTTCCCATTGAAATCAGAAGCTTACCGCAGTGCAGCGCGCAGTGGGGCCAGCCGGACGGGTGCAATCGCCACTGCCACCGTAGCCTCGGACCGAATTTTTGTCCCGGTTCGCGCCGACCCCGCCAGCCGCCTGATTGCGTAACGATTCTCGACTTGTCCACACGGGATATCCACAGGTCATCCCCGGTCCGATACACTGGCTTTTCCACCGGAAGACACAATATGTAGTAACGAACAAGCAAAAACCGCCTGTTGACCACACCATCTAGTGGTGTATTGTTTGGCCATGCCCGACGTCACGGGCACCGGAACATCGAACCGCCAGCAGGGGTGAACGCACATGCAGACGCAATCCGAAGCCGTGACCGAGCGGCCGCAACAGCCTGTTGATACGCCGTCCAGCGCGGAACTGGCCGCCACGGCGCCGGGCTCCTACAAGGTGATCCGCCGCAACGGCAAGGTCACGCCGTTCGACCGCTCCAAGATCGAGGTGGCCCTGACCAAGGCGTTCCTGGACGTGGAGGGCCGCTCGGGCGCGGCCTCCAGCCGCATCCGCGACACCGTCAAGCAGTTGTCCGAACAGGTGGAACAGGGCGTGACCCGCAGCCTGCCCGGCGGCGGCGCGGTGCACATCGAGGACATCCAGGACTACGTGGAACTGGCGCTGATGCGCGGGGGCGAGCACAAGGTGGCCCGCTCCTACGTGCTGTACCGCGAGGAACGCGCCCGCGAACGCGCCGAGGCCGCGGCCAGGAGCGGCAAGACCGGCGCCACCGTGGCCAAGGGCGCCATCAACGTGGCGTTCAAGGACGGCACCACCCGGGCGCTGGACGAAGTCCGCCTGAAGAAGGTGATCGAGGAGGCCTGCCACGAGGTCAAGGGCGTGGACGCCGAGCGCCTGCTGGCCGACACCATCAAGAACGCCTACGACGGCATCAACGAGGACGAACTGGCCACCGCGCTGGTGCTGTCCGCCCGTCAGAGGTTGGAAGCCGAGCCCAACTACGGCCAGGTCGCCGCCCGCCTGCTGCTGGACAAGCTGCGTCACGAGGCGCTGACCTTCCTGGCCGACGGTCAGGTGGAGTACGCCACCCACACCGAGATGACCCAGCGCTACGCCGATTACTTCGCGGACTACGTGAAACGCGGCGCCGAGCTGGAACTGCTGGATTCCCGCCTGCTGGAATACGACCTGGAACGCCTGGGCAACGCCCTGATCGCCGACCGCGACCTGCAGTTCACCTATCTGGGCCTGCAGACGCTCTACGACCGCTACTTCATCCATTCCGAGGGCAACCGCTTCGAGCTGCCGCAGGCCTTCTTCATGCGGGTGGCCATGGGGCTGGCGATCAATGAAATCGAAAGAGAAGAGCGGGCGATCGAGTTCTACAAGCTGCTGTCCAGCTTCGATTTCATGAGCAGCACGCCCACCCTGTTCAACAGCGGCACCCTGCGGCCGCAGCTTTCCAGCTGTTATCTCACCAGCGTGGCCGACGACCTGGGCGGTATCTACGGCGCCATCCACGACAACGCCATGCTGAGCAAATTCGCCGGCGGCCTGGGCAACGACTGGACCCCGGTGCGCGCCATGGGCGCCCACATCAAGGGCACCAACGGCAAGTCCCAGGGTGTGGTGCCGTTCCTCAAGGTGGTCAACGACACCGCGGTGGCGGTCAACCAGGGCGGCAAGCGCAAGGGCGCGGTCTGCGCCTACCTGGAGACCTGGCACAAGGACATCGAGGAATTCCTGGAACTGCGCAAGAACACCGGCGACGACCGCCGCCGCTGCCACGACATGAACACCGCCAACTGGGTGCCGGACCTGTTCGTCAAGCGCGTGCTGGACGATGCCCAGTGGACGCTGTTCTCGCCCAACGACGTGCCCGACCTGCACGACCTGACGGGCAAGGCCTTCCAGGAGGCCTACGAACGCTACGAGGCCAAGGTGGACGCCGGCGAGATCAGGAACGCCAAGCGCGTGTCGGCCGTGGGCCTGTGGCGCAAGATGCTGTCGCAGCTGTTCGAGACCGGCCATCCCTGGTTCACGTTCAAGGACCCCTGCAACCTGCGCAGCCCGCAGCAGCACGTGGGCGTGGTGCACTCGTCCAACCTGTGCACCGAGATCACGCTCAACACCAGCCCGGGCAAGGAAATCGCGGTTTGCAACCTGGGGTCGATCAACCTGCCCCAGCATGTGGTCGACGGGGAACTGGACAGCGCCAAGCTGGAAGCCACCGTCAACACCGCCCTGCGCATGCTCGACAACGTGATCGAGTACAACTACTACAGCGTCAAGACCGCGCGTGACTCCAACCTGCGGCACCGCCCGGTGGGTCTGGGCCTGATGGGCTTCCAGGACGCCCTGTACAAGCTCAAGCTGCCCTACGAATCCGAGGAAGCGGTGACCTTCGCCGACCGCTCCATGGAGCAGATCAGCTACTACGCCATCAAGGCCTCCACTGATCTGGCCGAGGAACGCGGAGCGTATTCCAGCTTCAAGGGCAGCCTGTGGGACCAGGGCATCCTGCCGATCGACTCCATCCGCATCCTGCGCGACAACCGCGGGGCCGCCCCGAGCGGTGAACCATATCTGGACCAGGACGACTCCCACACGCTGGACTGGGAGGCCCTGCGCGTGCGCATCAAGACCGTGGGCATGCGCAACTCCAACTGCATGGCCATCGCGCCCACCGCGACCATCGCCAACATCACCGGCGTGAGCCAGTCGATCGAGCCGACCTACCAGAACCTGTACGTCAAATCGAACCTGTCCGGCGAGTTCACCGTCATCAACCCCTACCTGGTGGACGACCTCAAGGCCCTGGACCTGTGGGACGAGGTGATGGCCAACGACCTGAAGTACTACGACGGCTCGGTGCAGGCGGTGGACCGCATCCCGGACGACCTCAAGGTGCTGTACAAGTGCGCCTTCGAGATCGACCCCAAGTGGCTGGTGGAAGCCGGCAGCCGCCGCCAGAAATGGCTGGACCAAGCCCAGAGCCTGAACCTGTACATGGCCGAGCCGTCGGGCCGCAAGCTGGACGAGCTGTACAAGTTCGCCTGGCAGAAGGGCCTGAAGACCACCTACTACCTGCGCACCATGGGCGCCTCGCACACCGAGAAATCCACCATCACCGACCATCGCCTGAACGCGGTGGCCCACGGCGGTGGTCACGGCAGCGGCGGCCCGGCCACGGCCGGCGGTGGTGCCGGGGCAGCCGGCGCCACCGGTGGCAGCAACGGCATGTCCGCGGCCGCGCCCACCAACGGCAATGGCCACGCCAGCGGCAACGGCCACGCCGCGGCACCGCCCGCCCCGGCCCAGCCGACGGCACCACGCGCCTGCGCCATCGACGATCCCGATTGCGAGGCCTGTCAGTAGATAACGCCGTCTTCTTTCCCTCCCCTCTCCCCCGCGGCGGGGGAGAGGGTCAGGGAGAGGGGGACGAACAACCCCGGCAATCCACCACGAGACAACCCAAAGGCCCATGACCACCCACAACCCGATCGACTGGCACCGCGAAGTCGTCTACGCCACCGGCGACGACCTGCGCGAGGATCCCGGCCCGCTGCCCTCCCAGGCCAGCGACGCCAGGCGCCAGCAGCAGCAGCAACAACTGCGGACCCGCCGCACGCGGGCCCGGCGGGTCATGCACCTGAACCACGGCCGGCGCGGTTGAACCGCCACGGTCACAAGCCACACCGAATATTCACGAGGAGACTTCTGCACAACGTAGCGAGCGAAGGAAGGTTGGACGCCGCCGACGCGCAGGAAGCGCAGCGTACGAACCGGTACCTGAACATACCGAGCACCGCCGGCGGCCAGGATTCCAAGCGCAGTAGTTATGCAGCGGTCTCACAAGATCACGCCAAAGAGGATGACTCACATGCTGGAATGGAACGACAACCGCCCCACCGAACCCAACCAGCCGCGCGTGCATCCGCAGCAGCCCGCCGAGGTGCCCGACCCCCACGCGGTGGGCGACGGCGAACTGCGCGAACCCGCCACGGCCCGCGAGTCCGGCCACGAGCATGACGTGGTCACCGGCCTGGAACAGGTGGAAATGGGCGCCGACCGCGTGCAGGTGGACGACAAGGCCATCATCAACTGCCGCGCGGACGTCAACCAGCTGGTGCCGTTCAAGTACCAGTGGGCGTGGGAGAAATACCTGTCCGGCTGCGCCAACCACTGGATGCCGCAGGAAATCAACATGTCCGCCGACATCGCCATGTGGCAGGACCCGGACGCCCTGTCCGACGACGAGCGCCTCATCCTCAAGCGCGGTTTCGGCTTCTTCGCGTCATCCGAATCCCTGGTGGCCAACAACCTGGTGCTGGGCATCTACAAGCACCTGACCAACCCGGAATGCCGCCAGTACCTGCTGCGCCAGGCCTTCGAGGAGGCCGTCCACGGCCACTGCTTCCAGTACATCGTGGAAAGCCTGAACCTGGACGAGGGCGAGATCTTCAACATGTACCGCGAGTTGCCCAGCGTCCACAACAAGGCCGCCTGGGCCATGCAGTACACCCAGAGCCTGAACGACCCGGACTTCACCACCGGCACCCCGGAAAACGACCAGAAATTCCTGCGTGACCTGATCGCCTTCTACGTCATCTTCGAGGGCATCTTCTTCTACGCCGGCTTCGTGCAGTTCCTGTCATTCGGCCGCCGCAACAAGATGACCGGCACCGCCGAACAGGTGCAATACATCATGCGCGACGAATCGATGCACCTGAACTTCGGCATCGACGTCATCAACCAGATCAAGATCGAGAACCCTCACCTCTGGACCGCCAGCTTCCAGGAAGAGGCCCGGGCCATGATCGACGAGGCCATGCACCTGGAAATCGCCTACGCCCACGACTCCATGCCCCGCGGCGTGCTCGGCATGAACGCCAGCATGTTCGACGAATACATGAAGTTCATCGCCAACCGCCGCTGCAGCCAGATCGGCCTGGCCGAGCTCTACCCCGGTGCCGAGAACCCGTTCCCGTGGATGAGCGAGATGATGGATCTGAAGAAGGAGAAGAACTTCTTCGAGACTCGGGTGATTGAGTATCAGACGGGTGGGGCCCTTAGCTGGGACTAAGCCCTTGCGGTTCGAGTGGGATCCTCGAAAAAATGCGGCCAACCGAAGCAAGCACGGTGTCAGCTTCGAAACCCCTGCCGTGTCTTCGAGGACCCGCTCGTGCTCAGCTACCCGGATCGCATCGTTGGCGATCAGCAACGCTGGCAATCGATAGGTCTGGTCGACGGCATCGTTTTACTGTTGGTTGCCCACACCGTGATCGAGGCGGAGAATGACCATGTGTTCCGCATCATCTCCGCCCGCAAGGCGACACGGTATGAACGCGAGCAATATGAACAAGCCTGACAAGCCCCAGAATGAGCTGAGCCGGCTCTCGCAAATGTCGGATGACGAGATTGATACGTCCGATATCCCGGTAGTCCAAGACTGGCGCCGTGCAGAGCGAGGCCGTTTCTATCACTCCGACGCCACCGACAACCTGCCGCTTTATCTCGACAAGGACGTCCTCGAGTTCATAACCCAGCGAGCCCGCGACCGGGGCATCCAACCGCACGAACTCGCTAACGAAATGCTCAAGAAGGATATTGAAATGGTCCGCTCAGCGGAAGCCCAGTAATCCCTCGGGCAAGGCCATGCACCGGAAAGTAGCGTACGCCCAAGGCGCCCTAACCCGCGGCGTGCTGGACATAAACGCTAGCATGTTCGAAGGGAACAAGAACCAAGCCGGCTTGGTTGAGCTCTATCCGGTAATCGAGATCCCGTTCCCATGGATGAGTGAGATATTGGACTTGAGTAAGAAGCAATACTGCTTAAAAGCTCCGGCGATAAAGCATCGGGCCCGCAGTGGCAGTGCATCCAGCCGGGATTAAACCGGCATTCGCATGAAGACCTGGGTCCTGAATGGCGATGTGCTCGAGGTTGAGGAAGGTGACAAGCGCCTCTTGGCAGATGTGAATGACATCTACGCGGCAGTCGTAGAAGACCGCACCGCTTGGGCAGACCTGCCCTCAGGAAGGTGCGGGGATGCCGCGAAACTTAATTTTTCCCGCTTTCCAGTTGAATGGTTGATCGTCATCGCGCCTTGCACTACCACGGGCGGCCCACAAGTGACCTTCGAAGCCCAAACCCAGACGGGGAGCAGCTTCCCCGCCTCGGCAACTGCGCTCGCGTGTGGCCATGTCGTTCATGAGGGAACGTGGCACCCCGGCGCGCCAGGAAGCTCCGAAGATATCACCGCTCTTCTGGCAGAAGCCGGATGCCCGCCGGAAGGGGGCTACCCAGAGACGCTGAAAGCCATTCTGCACCTCAAGAAGATCGCTTTGCGCGGTGGCCCTGTTATCGACCGCCTCTCCGCGAATGCGCTAGACACGCTGATCTTCAAAAACGATGCAGGCAGACCAAAAGGCATCAAAGCAGCGCTCTATCCCTACCAACACGATGGTTGGCGATGGCTACGCCTCATCATACGAGAACATCTTGGGGGCGTGCTAGCTGATGAGATGGGCCTAGGCAAGACACTACAAGTGATTAGTGCATTGCGCGACCCGGGCGGCAACTCCGTTGTAGGTGGAGCCCTCGTAATCGCGCCTAGCTCCATACTTGAAAACTGGATCAGGGAGATCGAGAAATTCTGTCCAGATCTCCATACACTAAAGCACCAAGGGGCGCTGCGCACTGGCAGACCCATTGATCTAGAAGGATTTGACGTCGTAGTCGCCTCATATGACACAGTAATCCGTGACTTATCTCTACTCAAGATGATTGAGTGGCAAATTGTCATCCTTGATGAGGCGCAGAACATACGAAATCCTGACGCTTTGCGGACAAAGAGCGTGAAACAAATCCCGCGAAAAGTTGGCCTTGCCGTGACGGGAACGCCGATAGAGAACCGGCTAAGCGATCTATGGTCGATTATGGATTTCGCGGTCCCGGACTACCTCGGTAATCTAAAAAGCTTCGAGATGCGCTATGGAGAGAATATTGCTGGAGCAACAGCGCTCGAACCTCTTATTTCGCCGCTTATGCTACGCCGTCGCGTGGCCGATGTAGCCAAAGACCTGCCCGAGCGCATTGATATCGAAGAGGTATTAGAGATGAACACGACCGAGGCTACAGATTACGAGGCCGTGCGCGAGGCGGTCTTCGAAGAGTATGGAGCCAATGCAACATTGGTTTCTCTTGGAAAGCTACGGCAGTTCTGCGCGCACCCTGAGATCGTTGACAATGCGGCCGCTAAGCTCGGCACCGGATTTTCAAAGTTTGAACGACTCAAAGAACTTCTGGAGGAAATTTTCCTTCGGAATGAAAAAGTACTTGTTTTCACCTCTTACATAAAGATGGCAGACCGGATCGCTGTTATGGCAGCGGAAGAGTTTGGAGCAATGGCCGCGACACTCGATGGCCGGTTGCACATTGATGAGCGTCAGCCATTAATCGACCGCTTCTCGGCGCATTGCGGTCCGGCGGTTTTGATCCTTAATCCGCGTGCTGGAGGTTCCGGCCTCAACATTACCGCTGCGAATCATGTGGTTCACTACAATCCGGAATGGAATCCCGCTTTGGAAGACCAGGCGTCCGCGCGCGCACACAGACGCGGACAGGATCGCCCTGTCACTGTTCGAAGGTTAATTTACGCGGATACAGTTGAAGAGGTCATTGGCGAGCGCTTACAGCGCAAACGAGACATCGCGAATGCAGCAATAGTGGGAGTCGAAGGCAAGGAGGAGAACCATGCCGACATTATGGCTGCACTTTTGCGATCGCCGTTCTCTGCCAAAGCGAATTGAGCATGAGTGACCGTATAACGAAGGTTCTGAGCGCTAATGATACGGGGGAGACAGGAGGACATCAGGCCGGCCTGCTGATACCTCGAGAACAACGTATACTTTCTTTTTTCCCGCCACTTGATGCCCGTCGCCAAAATCCGCGCGCACATCTTCTTTTCGAAGACCAAGCAGGCACTTTTTGGGAGTTCGCATTTATCTACTACAACAACAGATTCTTCGGCGGTACTCGAAACGAGTATAGGCTGACACGGATGACGAAATATATCCGGGAAGCTAGGTTAATGGCGGGTGACGAAGTGACCATTCAGATTAATTCAAGCCAAGGCTACTCCATCTCTCACCGACGTAGAAATGAGCCGGTGTCAACCCGCGCGGATGCCGGGAGAACCATGCTCAAGCTCGGGTCGGGCTGGAAGGTTATTAATATTTGAGGAGAAACCATGTCCGACATCGAAAGCATCCCCGACCCTGGGCGGACAATGGAAGGCCTGCGAGATACAGGCTACAACTTTGAGACCGCTGTTGCCGACCTTCTCGACAACTCCATCGCTGCCGAAGCTAGCAAGATCGATATCTCGGTCATTCGTGACTTTCGCGGTTACATCCGCCTTTCCATCGCGGATGACGGCTGCGGCATGGACCACGATGGGCTCGTCCAAGCAATGCAGTATGGTTCCCCCGAACGACCGGACCCAGCGAGCCTTGGAAAGTTTGGCCTCGGCTTAAAGACTGCTTCGACCGCCTTCTGCCGGCGTCTGTCTCTGCTGTCGCGCCGCTCCAGCGACGTTTGCACACTCATGGCGACATGGGACCTTGACCATGTGATCGAGCAGAAGAAATGGTTGCTGCAGATGTCCGATGAGCCGGACAAAGAGGGGCTTCGGCATCTCGACGAAGTCGCGCCCGGGGCCTCAGGCACGGTCGTCTTATGGACCAAGGTAGACCGACTCACCCGCGACGACTATCAGAATCCCACCGGTTCGCCCGCGCGCAGAGCGCTGGAAAAACGTTGCAATGAGCTCAAAGAGCACATTGCCATGACCTACCAACGGTTCCTTGACAATTCGGACAATCGCGCCCGAAACATCGAGATAAAGCTGAACGGACAGACCGTTGAGCCATGGGACCCCTTTCAGATTGGCCTTTCAGAGCTGATTGCTGAAGAGTCGGTG
>NZ_JAVRIB010000022.1:0-28230 GCF_031846275.1 Spectribacter hydrogenoxidans | reverse complement strand
GAAGGCGTCGCCTGCAGGCCGTGCATGGCCCCGGCGTAATCCGCCACCACGGGCCGGGCGCCGGGGAGCTTGCCAAGCCGGTACTTGGTGGCAATCTCCCAGGCCGATACCGCGCTCACGAGCAGCTTGGTATCGGCGCTTTCCAGCAAGGCACGCACGCGGGCCGGCAACTTTGCCGGCTCCATCAAAGCCCAGAGGAAGATATGCGTGTCCAGCAGGAGCGTCATCGCCCCTCCCAGCTATCCAGTTCCTCGGCCGGCAGTGCATCGAAGAAACTGTCGTCCACTCGGCCTTCCATGAAACCCAGCCGACGCTCGGCCTTTTCCAGTGGCATGAGCCGCGCATAGGGCTTACCGGCCCGGGCCAGGATGATTTCCTCACCCGCATGGGCTCTCGCCAGCAGCCGGGACAGATGGGTCTTGGCTTTATGGATATTGATCAGTTCAGACATGGCTACTCCAGACTTAGTCCGATAGCTTAGCCTGATAGTTCAGTGCGCCGTTTGCAACCGGATCGCATTAGCCGACTGAAGTCGGCCGTACGGGAATACCGGCCCAGACCACGTTCCAAGCCGTCATGATCCGCGAGTCCGGAATCAGGGTTCGGGGAACTCCTTGAGCGTGGTCCGCACCGCCGCGAGCAGTTCCGGGGCGTGGATCACCGCAATCGCATAGACCTTGTGATGATCCAGCTCGGCATAGCCGTGGGCGAGGATGTTTCGAAACCCGATAATCTCGCGTGTGTAGGGTATCCGGCTCGCGACATCGGGTGCGGCGCGGTCGAGCTGGCGCAGTGCCTCGCCGCAAATTTCCAGCATACGTTCGACCGCGGCCCGGGTTTTGTCGTCCGCCAGATACTGCGCCAAGCTATATCCGGCGGTGTAGCGGACCGCAGCGTCGGCACAGTATTCGATATCCTCCAGGTAAACCCCGGGATCACGCTGCGTCATAGACTGACGATTTGCTTTGCTCGATATAGTGGCGAAGACGGCGGTTACGGATCGTTCGCGGCTCGATCAGATCCACGGACCGCTCGAACAAGTGTTCCAGTGATTCTTTCAAGGCCAGATAATTCTCGAAGCTGTGGGCCGCATCCTGCTCGAACTCCACGATCAGATCGACGTCGCTGTCTCGCGCATCGAAATCATCGCGGAGAAGCGAACCGAAGACTTCGAGCCTGTGCACGCGGTGGCGTCGGCACAATTCGGCGATGGCCCGGCGATTGTTCTCGATCAGCGCATGCATATACGGATTGTAGTCCGCGCGAATCATGCCGTATAGGAAAGATCGGGCCAGACACCCGTATTGGATAGAAGCGCGCATCGCGCCACTCACCACCCCCGGTGATCCAGCCCCAGCTTTTCCGCCAGCGCCGCGAGCTTGCGGGTGGGTGATACCGCCACCCCCTGCCCGGCCCAGGACAGCAGGGGCAGATCGGCATGGGAATCGGAGTACATGATCACTTCGGTCGGCTCGACGCCATCGCCCAGCACCGCGCGGACACGGGCCAGCTTTTCGGCGTCGCGGCAGTTCAGGCCATTCATGCCGGCCAGCCGATCGTCGCCGGTCCAGGCGACGCGCGAACAGACCACTTCCTCGATACCCAATCGCCGGGCCAATGGTTCGACGTAGATGTCGAGACTGGCGGTGGCCAGGATCACCCGGTCCCCTGCGGCCAGGTGTTCGCGCAGGCAGTCCAGCGCGGCCGGGCGCATACCGTGTTCGAGCAGATCGTCGACGAATGCCTGCGCCCAGGCCAGCAGCCGCTGCCGCGGCTGGCCGCCGGCAACGCTGACCAGCACCGCGCGCTTGATTCCGGTTCGCCGGTTGGCCAGCCAACCCCGCACGACGCGTACCGGCAACCACAGCAGGCCAACCACACAGGCCGGATGACGGCGCAGATAGCCGCGAAGAAACGGCAGGAACGTATCGTGACGGGTCAGGGTCTCATCGAGATCGAATACCGCCACCCGCCGGGTGCCGACGGCCGCCGACCCACTGGGATCGGCTACCTCCGCCTGCATTCCCGGCCCCCGATCACCGTGGGCATGATCAGCCGGCCACGGCCTCGGCGGCTGCCGTGGCCTCACCGGGCCGGACCTGATAACCCGACTGCTGCAGCACCGTTTCCAGCGCGGCCAGACAACGGGCGACGTTCTCCGGGCGGCTGCTCTGGCCCATCAGGCCGATGCGCCAGATCTTGCCGGCCAGCGGACCGAGACCCGCGCCGATTTCGATCCCGTGGTCTTCGAGCAAGCGCCGACGCACGCCGGCCTCGTCCACGCCCTCGGGCACCCGGACCGCATTGAGTTCTGGCACCCGTTCCGCTGCGGGTACGGCCATGGTCAGGCCCATGGCTTCCAGTCCGGCAACCAGGCCTTCGTGGCAGCGCCGATGGCGCGCCCAGACCGATTCCAGCCCTTCTTCCAGAATCATCACCAGCGATTCATGCAGCCCGTAGAGGGCGTTCACCGGCGCGGTGTGGTGATAGGCCCGCTGGGCGCCGCCGCTCCAGTAGCCGGTCAGCAGCGACAGGTCCAGGAACCAGCTCTGTACCGGCGCCTGGCGTTCGTTCATCACGTCCTGGGCCCGCTTGCTGAAGGTCACCGGCGACAGGCCGGGCGGGCAGGACAGACACTTCTGTGTGCCGGAATAGCAGGCGTCGATGCCCCAGTCGTCAATGCGCACGGGCACCCCGGCCAGCGAGGTGACCGTGTCCATGAGCACCATCGCCCCCGCCTCGTGGGCGATCTTCGCCAGTGTCTCGCCATCCGACAGGGCGCCGGTCGAGGTTTCGGCGTGGACGAACGCCACCAGCTTCACCGGGCCCACGCGCTTGAGTTCCGCGCGCAAGGCCTCCGGATCGACGGCGCGGCCCCAGTCCTGGTCCACCGTAGTGACCTCGGCGCCGGCGCGGCGGGCCATTTCGGCCAACCGGCCGCCAAACACCCCATTGACGCAGACCACTACCTTGTCGCCGGGCTCCAGCAGATTGACGATGGTGGCTTCCTGGCCGGCGGTGGCCGGACCGGAGATGGGCATCGTCAGATCGTTGTCGGTGAAAAACACCGCGCGCAGATGCGCCTTGATCTGGTCCATCAGGCGAATGAACTCGGGATCGAGATGCCCGATGGTGGTACGACCCATCGCGGCAAGCACGCGATCGTGCACGTCGGAGGGGCCGGGCCCCATGAGCAGGCGTTTGGGCGGCTGAAAACTGGTAAGCGTCACAGGCGGGTGCTCATCAAAGTCAAACCAGCGCGGTACGATACTGGATTCGCCGCAAGCTGGCTAACCCCTGCCCGCCGGGCGGCACCTTGAAATGGGTGCCTTGCCCGGCGCGTTCCGTCGCCTCGATGTCCGCCAAACAATGCCCAGAGTCCGTCCCATCAATCCCGCCCAGATTCGGGATTTCGAGCAGGCCATCGGCCGCCCGCTCGCCCGCGAGGTGCCGCTGGCGCCGCTGACCACCTTTCAGGTGGGTGGAACCGCCGAGTGCCTGCTCGAAACCCGTGGCGCGGACGACCTGGCAAACGCCGTGCGTGCCGCGCGCCGACTGGACATCGACTACCTGCTGCTGGGTTGCGGCGCCAATCTGCTGGTCGGCGACCGCGGCCATCCCGGACTGGTGATCCGCAATAGCAGCGGCGCGATCAACGTGGCCGGCCATCGGCTCACCGCGGACAGCGGCGCCATCATGTACCCGGACGTCATCGACGCGGCGGTTCACCGCGGCCTGTCCGGCCTGGAACATTTCGTCGGCATCCCCTCCACCGTCGGCGGGGCGCTGTGGCAGAACCTGCATTTTCTGTCGCCGCCGCCCGAGCGGGACCGCACCATGTTCATCGCGGAAGTGCTGGAAAGCGCGCAGCTACTCACCGCCGAGGGAGAGTACCGGGAGGTGGGTGTGGATTACTTCCGGTTTGGCTACGACTACTCGGTGCTGCACGACCGCGACGACATCGTGCTGTCCGCCACCTTCGCGCTGACCCCGGCCGACGCCACACGGCTACGCGAGATCATGGCCGCCAATCTCGACTGGCGCGGCCAGCGTCATCCGCCGCTGGGTACGGAACCCTCGGCCGGTTCGATCTTCCGCAAGATCGAGGGCATCGGCGCGGGCCGGCTGATCGACGAGTGCGGCTTGAAGGGACTGATCTGCGGCGGCGCGCAGATTTCACCGCGGCACGCCAACATCATCGTCAACCGGGGCGGCGCCACTGCCGCCGATATCTGCGCGCTGATCATGCACGCGCAGCAAGTGGTGTCGGCCGAGACCGGTCACTGGCTCACGCCCGAAATCGGGTTCGTGGGCGAGTTCGCGCCGGTAACGCGGCTGCCCGCCGACACGCGGGCGCCCTGAAATAAAGTTGTCATCTGACGCTGGCAGATTACGAATTCGACAGCGGCTTCGGGGGCATGCCCCGTGTCGCGGGCCGACCTGCGGGTCGGCTTTTTTGTGGGCGGCGTCAGCCGGTCGTTACGCCCGTTTCAAACAGGGGTAGGGCCGAATTCATTCGGCCGGTTTGCCCGGGCGCCATGGTCGGTGACAGCGTCAGGCGCGATGAATCGCGCCCTACGGCCTGAGCGTCGTGGATCGGTCGCGGGCCGATTCCGGCTCAATCCCGAAACGACGGGTCGCGCCGATCCAGCTTGCGCAGCAGACCCGGCCAGGCAAGCTTGCCGCCCAGCCCGCGCGTGACCTTGTCCGCCTGCTGCTTGATGCCGGCCACGATCGGATCGGGCACTTCCCGCAGGGTCTGACCGGTGCTCTGCGCCAGCACCTGTATCTGGCAGGCGCTCTCCAGCAGGTACATGGCCAGGAAGGCGTCGGCCACTGTCTCGCCCACGGTCAGCAGCCCGTGGTTGCGCAGGATCAGATTGTTGGCATCGCCCAGGTCGGCCACCAGTCGCGGCTTTTCGTCCTCGTTGAGGGCCACGCCCTCGTAGTCGTGATACCCCAGCGAGGCCAGCGGAAACAGCGACTGCTGCGAATAGGCCCGCAGGCCTTCGTCCTGAACCGACACGGCGATGCCGTTGCGGGTGTGCAGGTGCAGCACACAGAGCGCGTCCTCGCGGGCGGCGTGGATGGCGCTGTGGATGGTGAACCCGGCCGGGTTGGTGTCGTAGGGCGAGTCCATCACCTTGTTGCCCTCGGCGTCGATCTTGACCAGCGAGCTGGCTGTAATCTCCTCGAAGAACATGCCGTAGGGGTTGATCAGGAAATGGTGCTCGGGCCCGGGCACCCGGGCCGAAATGTGCGTGAACACCAGGTCATCCCAGCCAAACATGGCCACCAGCCGGTAGCAGGCGGCCAGATCCACCCGGCGTTCCCACTCGGCGTCACTGACCTGGCGACGGACATCCTGACTGGTTGTAGCGGCTGTCACCATGAGCATCCCCTTCGGTGGCGTATCGGGACCGTCGGCACCGGGCTGATGCCGTCAGTTGTGTGATGCCGACTCTAACCCGCGCCGCACCACTGGCGCGAGCCGCTGTCCAAGCCCGTCACAATGTTACGATCACGCGCTTTCGACTGGCCGCTTGCCGCCCGGCACGGCACAACGAGGATTGATGATGATGCTGACCCTTTCGAGTGTGCGCGGCCCCTGGCGGCGCCTGGCCGGTGCCGGCGTGCTGATGCTGGTCCTGCCCCTTGCCCAGGCCGCAACCTATGAAGTCACCGTGCTCGACGACACGGTGGCCGCGGACGGCGACTGCACCCTGCGGGAGGCGCTGGACAACGCCAATGCCAATGCGGTCGATAACGAGGACTGCCCGGCTGACGGCACGCCGGGCGACGACATCATCACCTTCGCCAGCGGCCTGGCCGGCAACACGCTGGAACTGCCCACGATGGCGCTGGCAGTCAACGACGCGGACGGCAACACGCTGACCATCGACGGCGGCGATCCTGACATCGACAGCAATCAACCGCGGGTTCTGCTGGACGCGATTGCCGGCGACGATGCCGATCACCGAGTACTCGAAGTGGACACACCCCTGACCCTGCAGCGGGTCAATCTCGCCGGCGGCCGGGCAACCACCGCCAACGGCGGCAACATCATCGCCCGCGCCGCGCTGACCCTGGAGCGCGTTGACATCGTCAACGGTCTGGCAACGGGCACCACCGCGGGTACCGGAGCCGGAGGCGCCATCTATATCGATGCCGGCGGCAGCCTTACCGCCAGCGGCAGCAGCCTCAACAACAACACCGCCTATCGTGCCGGCGGCGCCATCGCCGACGGCTCCGGCGCACCCGGTAACGTGCAATTCTCGGGCGGTTTCATCACCCGTAACGTGGCCGGCGAGCGCGACGAGGATGGCAACAGCGAGGGCTTCGACCCCGCCGACGGCGGCGGCCTGCATCTGCCCAACGGTGGGGTGCTGCAGGAAGATGCCAACGTCAATAACAACCTGGCCACCGGCAACGGTGGCGGCATCTGGCTGGGCGGCAGCGGCACGCTGACGATCACCGCGTCCAATCTGACCAGCCACGATGCCGAAGGCGAGGGTGGTGGCAATATCTACAACGATGGCGGCGCCATCGAGATCGTCGAAAGCACCATCACCGACGGCGATGCGTCCGGCGAGAACGGAGACGGCGGCGGCATCTTCAGCCGCGGCGGCAGCATCCAGATCAACGGCAGCATTCTCAACGCCAACTATGCCGCGCGTAACGGCGGCACGCTCGCCCTGTTCGACGGCGCGTCGTTTACCGCCAGCCGCGTCGCGTTCGCCAACAACGGGCTGCAGCCCGATCCAGAAGACGGCAGCAATATCCGCACACTGCGTGGCGGCGGCATCTACGTGGATGGCGCCAGCACCGTGGCGCTGGACACCGTGTCCCTGCGCGGCAACGGCGCTGCCATCGCCGGCGGCGCCATCTGGAGCGACGGCGGCACCTTCACGGGCAGTCAGATCGACGTCACCAGCAATGGCGCGGCCGGCGCGGATGTCGGTCAGGGCGGCGCGGGTGTCTATCTGGCCAGCGGCAGTCTCGACTGGAGCAATTCCCGCCTGCGCAACAACGCGGCGGACGGGGAAAGCGGCTCCGGCGGCGCCCTGTTCAACGCCGGTGCCGACGTCACGCTGACCCGGACCGAACTGTTTCGCAACACCGCCGAACGGGCCGGCGCGGCGATCGAAATGACCGGCGGCAACCTTCAGCTGAATCAGGTCACCCTGGGCGGAGATGATGAAGCCGACGGCAACATGACCGGCAGCAACCCCGGCAACGGCGGCGGGCTGCATGTCAGCGGCGGCACCGCCCGCATCGACGACTCGGTGGTGGCCTTCAATTCGGCCAGCCAGGGCGGCGGGCTCTGGAATGGCGGCAACAGCACACTGGTGGTGACCAACAGCACCATCTCGGGCAACGAAGCCACTGTCAGCGACGGCGGCGGCGTTTATCAGATCAGCGGCGGCAGCAGCCAGCTGCGTTTCAGCACGGTCGCGCAGAACCGGGCCGCCGGCGATGGTGGGGGCTTGGCCGTGGGCGCGACACCCACGCCGGACATCGCGCTGGCCAGCAGCCTGGTCACCGGCAACAGCGCCGATGGCGAGGGCAACGACTTCGTGGCCGATGCCGTCGAGGTCGACGCCAATACCGTCACCACGGGCGCGGATAGCCTCGACGAACTCCAGCTATTCGGCGGCCCCACCACCACCCACCCGCTGCAGGCGGACTCTCCCGCGGTCGAAGCCGGTGCCGACGCGCTGTGCAACGACCCGGCCGTCAACCTGCGCGACCAGCGCGATGCAGAGCGCATTACGCCCTGCGACAGCGGCGCCTTCGAACGCGCGGACGCCCCGCGTCTGACCGTCACCAACACCGCACCGGAGGCGATCAACGCCACCCTCGACAGCGACCTGCTGGTGCTGGCCTTCCGCCTGGAGAACACCGGCGACGACGATGTCACCCTGAGCGGGTTCCGCGCGGACATGTTGCTCAACAGCGGGGTCGAGGCACTGATCGGGCTGCGACTGCGTGACCTGGATGCCCCGCTGGAATTCGAGATCGTCGTGGACGAGAACGGCAACGGCATCCTCGATGACAACGAAACGGACGTGGTCGGCACCGGAGACGGAACCGGCACCCAGTTCCAGTTCGACGGCGGCGCCGGGCGAGTATTCGACGCGGGCGAAAGCGAAAGCCTGCTGGTCGTACTGCGCGCCCTGCCGGAGCCGGAAGATCCGGCCGACCCGCTGGTGCAGAACTGGCAGGTCGATGCCCCGCTGATGGCCGGCGGCCTGCTGGCCGGCCTGCTGGTGATGGTCCGCCGTCGCCGTGGCCGCCACAGCTGGCTGATGCTGGCGGTGCTGGTGGCCGTGGGCCTGAGCGCCTGCAGCGAAGGCGACGAAATTCCGCCGCCGGACCCGATCTTCTTCGGCGATCCGGCGATTCAGGGTGATGTCCGTTTCCGGCTGTTGGAACTGGAAGCCGCCGGCAGCACGGACAACGTGGTCGTCGGCCAGGGTCTGCCAGTGTTCGGGCCCGGGATCCTGATCAACCTGTAGATCCCATCCGGCCGTGGCAATCCGCTTGTCACGGCCGGCTTGACAGGTGATGTGAATCCCGGTTCACTTCTTGGGCAGCCCACGCCGAACCACTGTCATCGCCTACCGGGAAACCAACCTCATCAGGTCGCGCCGAGCCAGCACTCGGGCCGCCATTCTGCAGGCCGCGCGGCAGCGAATTGCCGCGGGCGGTTATCAGGCGGCCCAGATGCAGATCGTGGCGGCCGATGCCGGTGTGGCCACCGGCACCATCTACCGGCATTTCCCGTCCAAGGCGGAGCTGTTCGCCACCGTATTCCAGCGCGTGGCCGGGCAGGAAGTCGATGCCGTTGCGGCCGCCGCCGGTGGGCCGGATAGTGCCGCCATCCGCCTGCAGCGCGTCGCCGAGACCTTCATTCAGCGAGCGCTGGCGGCGCCGCGCCTGGCCTATGCGCTGCTCGCCGAGCCGGTCGACCCGCTGGTGGAGGCCGAACGGCTGGTGTTCCGGCGCACCTATGCAGCGATTCTGGCGGACCTTGTTGATGACGGCATCCGGCAGGCGGCATTTCCGCCGCAGTCACCCGATCTCAGCGCCACCGCCCTGGTCGGGCTGCTGGCGGAAACACTGGTCGGCCCGCTGTCGCCACAGGCCGCCGACCCGCCAGCATTGCCGGTCAACGAATTCACCCAGGAGATCGTGGCGCTGTGCCTGCGCGCGGTCTCGGCACGGAGCCATCCATGAGCCATCCCGATCCGATCGACCACGGCGCCGACTGGCCCGACATTACCCATCCCACCCACGACGTCACCAACCAGCCACCGCCCCTGGCCGGCGCCAACGCCTATACCGGCGACCAGGCGCTGGTGGACGCCCTGGCCCGCGAGGGCGGCGGCTGGGGCGACGACCGACTGCGCCGCTTCGGGGCTGTCTGTGGTGAAGAGTTGCTGGACATCGGATTCCAGGCCAACGAGAACCCGCCGAAGCTCCGGGCCTTCGATCGCTACGGCCATCGCATCGACGAGGTCGAGTTCCACCCTGCCTATCACCGGTCCATGCAGCTGGCCAGGGAACACGGGCTGCACAGCCTGACCTGGACGGCGGATCGCGACGGCGCGCAGGTGGTCCGCTCGGCCCTGGCCTACCTGCACAATCAGTTCGAGTCCGGAACCATGTGCCCCATCACCATGACCCACGCCGCGGTCCCGGCGCTGCAACATCAACCGGACGTGGCCGAACAGTGGCTGCCGGGCATTCTGGCACCGGATTACGACCCGAGCTGCCGCCCGTTCGAGCAAAAGACGGGGCTGACCATCGGCATGGGCATGACCGAGAAACAGGGTGGTTCGGACGTACGCGCCAATACCACCCGCGCCACCCCGCTGGGCCGGCCCGGGCCCGGCCGCGAATACAAGCTGGTCGGCCACAAATGGTTCTTCTCGGCGCCCATGTGCGACGGTTTTCTGGTGCTGGCCTACAGCGAGGGCGGGCTGTCCTGCTTCCTGCTGCCCAAGTGGCGTCCGGAAGGCATCCGCAATGCCATCCACATCCAGCGGCTCAAGGACAAGCTGGGGGACCGCTCCAACGCCTCGTCCGAAGTCGAATTCCGCGGCGCCTTCGGCTGGATGATCGGGGCCGAGGGTCGTGGCGTGCCCACGATCATCGAGATGGTCGGCCAGACCCGGCTGGACTGCATGGTCGGCTCGGCCGGGCTGATGCGCCAGGCCACCGCCCAGGCGATCCACCACTGCGCCCATCGCGAAGCCTTCGGCCGCCCCCTGATCGACCAGCCGCTGATGACCAACGTGCTGGCCGATCTGGCGCTGGAATCGGAAGCCGCCCTGGCGCTGTCATTGCGGCTGGCGCGGGCATTCGGCGCCGCGGCCAACGGCGACGAGACGGAAAAGGCGTTCGCCCGCCTGGCCACCCCGGTAGGCAAATACTGGATCTGCAAGCGCACCCCCGCGCAGGTCAACGAGGCCCAGGAATGCCTGGGTGGCGCCGGCTACGTGGAAGAAACCATCATGCCGCGGCTGTTCCGGCAGTCGCCGCTCAATTCCATATGGGAGGGCTCGGGCAATGTCCAGTGCCTGGACGTGCTGCGAGCGATGAGCCGGGATGCCGAATCGGTCGAGGCGGTGATCGCCGAACTGCGCGCCGCGCGCGGCCAGCATCCGGCATTCGACGCCCATCTCGCCCGCCTGCTGGCACAGCTCGAACGGCCCGCCGACCTCGAACCCCGGGCGCGGCGGTTCACCGAAGACCTGGCCCTGGGCCTGCAGGCTTCGCTCCTGATCCGCGCCGGCAATGAGCCGGTGGCACAGGCCTTCTGTGCCGGCAGACTGGGCGAGCAGAGCTATCTGGCCTACGGCACGCTGCCGGACGGCCTCGATCAACGCGCCATCGTCGAACGGGCACGGCCCGCCTGACCCTCCACCGGAAGCCACCATGCAATACGAGACCCTCGACACCACCGTCCGCGACGGCGTGGCCGTCATCACCCTGAACCGGCCCGACCAGCTCAACGCCCTCAATCAGGCCATGCTGCGGGAACTGCCCCAGGCACTGGATGCCGCCGAGGCCGACGACAATGCCCGGGCAGTGCTGCTGCGCGCCAACGGCCGCGCCTTCTCCAGCGGCGCCGACCTCAAGGAAGGCGTGGGCAGCGGCATGACCCGCGGCGACTTCAAGCTGGGCGACCCGCTACGGGTGCACTACAACCCGCTGATCGAGAAGCTGCGCGGGCTGGACATGCCGGTGGTGTCGGCGGTACAGGGCCTCGCGGCCGGCGCCGGCTGCAGCCTGGCGCTGGCAGTGGACATGGTGGTAGCCGGCCGGGCCGGCGCTTTCCAGATGATCTTCAGCAGCATCGGCCTGGTACCGGATGCCGGGGCCACTTATCTGCTGCCGCGGCTGGCCGGAAGGGCCAAAGCCCTGGGTGCCATGCTCACCGGCGAGGTGATCGACGCCGAACGCGCCGAACGTTGGGGTCTGATCTGGCAGGTAGTGGACGACGCCCAGCTGGAGGACACCGCGATGTCGCTGGCGGCGTCACTGGCGGCCCGCCCCACGCAGGCACTGGCCTGGACGCGGCAACTGGTCGACGCCGGCGCGGGTGACAGCCTCGCCGGCCAGATGGCCGGCGAAGCCGATTACCAGGATGCCTGCCAGCACACCGAGGACTTCGCCGAGGCCATCAACGCCTTCATGGAAAAGCGGCCGCCGACCTTTCGCGGCCGCTGACGGCTAGTCGGCGTAGAGCGCCTCGATCTGGTCGGCGTACTTGTCGTAGACCACCCGGCGCTTGAGCTTCATGGTCGGCGTCAGTTCGCCCCCGTCGATGGTGAAATCCTCCGCCAGCAACCGGTAGTGCTTGATTGTCTGCACCCGCGCCAGACGCGCGTTGACCGCAGCCAGCTGCTGGTCGAACCAGGCACGGAAACGATCACACTCGGCGGCTTCGGCGGGGGTCTTCGCCGGGCTGCCGGCCGCAGCCGCGGCTTCCGGCAGGGATTCCTCGTCCAGCGTGATCAGGGCGGACAAATACTTGCGGCGATCGCCGATCACGCAGCACTGGCTGACCACGCCGATGGTCTTGAGCTCGCCCTCGACGTGGGCCGGGGAGATGTTCTCGCCGCCGGCGGTAATGATCAGCTCCTTCTTGCGATCGGTGATGTGCACGAAGCCGTCGTCGTCGATGTGGCCGACATCGCCGGTGTGCAGCCAGCCGTCCGCATCCAGGGTGTCGCGGGTGGCTTCCTCGTTGTCGAGATAGCCCATGAACACGCTGGGACCGCGCATCAGGATCTCGCCGTCGTCGGCGATGCGGATTTCGGTTTCCGGATAGGGCTTGCCGATGGCCCCGCGCTTGACCTGGCCAGGCACGTTGAGCGTGCCGGCCCCGGTGGTTTCGCTCTGACCCCAGACCTCGTAGAGCATCAGATCCAGGCCGGCGAAGAAGTCCAGGGTCTCGCGCGAGATCGGCGCCGCGCCAGTACCCCGGAAGCGGGTGCGATCCAGACCGAGTCGCTGCTTGACCTTGCTGAATACCAGCTTCTCGGCCAGCGGATACAGCAGCGGCCGACTGCCGCCGTTCTCCTCCGCCGCCGCGGCCTTCAGGCCCACCGATTTCGCCCAGGCCACGATCTTCTTCTGCACCGGCGAGGCCTCGGCCCCGGCCGCCTGCATGCGATGCTGAATCTTCTCCCACACGCGGGGCACGGCAAAGAAGGTCTGCGGGCGCACGGCGGCGAGCGTGGCGCCGAGTTCCTCCAGGCTGGGCGCGAACCAGATGGTGCCGCCGAAGGTGATCGGACCGTGGATGGAAAACATCTGTTCGGCGATGTGCGACAGCGGCAGGTAGCTGATCTGATCGTCGCCGGCACGGGCGTCGACCTTGCGGGCCACGGTACTGGCGGTCCAGATCAGGTTGTGATGCGACAGCTGCACGGCCTTGGGATTGCCGGTGGTGCCCGAGGTGTAGATCAGGGTGGCGGCGTCATCCCGAGTCTGGGCGGCAATGCGGGCCTCCAGGTCCTCGGCGTTATCGGTCTGATCGCCCACCGCCAGCAGCTCCTCCCAGGTATGGACATCCTCGGCCGGGTCGGACCCGTCCATCATCACGATGGCCTTGAGCTCGGGCAGCTGGTCGCGAACCCTCTGGAACTTGGCCAGATGCTCGGCGTTTTCCACCACCACGACCTGGGCCCGGCAGTGACCGGCCACGTAAGCGCACAGCTCCGCGCTGGAGGTGGTGTAGATACCTGCCGGCATCCCGCCGGCAGCGATCGCAGCCAGATCGGCAATCAGCCACTCGGCCCGATTGAAGCCGATGATGGACACCGCCCGTCCGCGTTCCAGCCCGAGCGCCATGAAACCGCGCGCGGCCAGCATGACGTCGCGCTCGTAATCGCGCCAGGTCATGGTCTGCCAGCCATCGCCCTGCGGACTCTTGAGCGCCGCCGTATCCGCCCGCGTGCGCGCAGTCTGGCGGAAAATCTGGATCACGTTCTCGCTCATGCGGCGCTTCCCCCTCTTGTGGTAATTGACCGTTCGTTCAGCGGCCGTTGATGGTAGCAAACGATCCGGGGTTTGGACCGCCGCCGCTCACCGGGCTAGTCTTCGGCTCCGGCTTCCCTGATCCTTCGACCTGCCATGTTCCCTCGCCTGTTAGCCCTCGGCCTGATTGCCATGACCGCCACCGCCCAAGCCGACATTCGCACCGATACCCTGTCCTACGACATCGACGGCACCGAACATCGCGGCTATGTCGCGTATGACGACAGCCTCGAGGGGCCGCGCCCCGGGGTGCTGGTGATCCACGAGTGGTGGGGCCTGAACGACTACGCAAGGCAACGAGCACGCGATCTGGCGGCCATGGGCTATGTGGCCTTCGCCGCCGACATGTATGGCGGCGGCCGTACCACCGAGGACCCGGCCGAGGCGGGTGAATGGTCCAAGGCTGCCGGCCCGGAACTACGCGGGCTGGCCGCGGCGGGACTGGAGCAACTGGCGGGACATGATCGCGTCGATGCCGACCGGCTGGCGGCCATCGGCTTCTGCTTCGGCGGCACCAGCGTGCTGCAGCTGGCCTACAGCGGCGCCGACCTGGGCGGCGTGGTGAGCTTCCACGGCAATCTGCCGGTACCCGGGGACAACGATGCCATCGACGCCGCCATTCTCGTCCAGCACGGCGCGGCCGACTCGCTGGTGCCCGCAGCGAACGCCGACGCCTGGCAGCGGGCAATGGCCGAACGTGGCGGCGTGGACTGGCATTTCGTCGCCCATGGCGGCGCGAAACACGCCTTCACCAACCCGGCTGCCGACGCGCTGGGCATGGACGGGGTTGGCTACGATGCCACGGCCGCCCAGCGGTCCTGGGCCCACATGCAGCGTTTCTTCGACGAGCTGTTCGCGCGCTAGGGCGATGCTGAAAAAGGACCATCCTGTCCTTTTCAGCACGCCAAGACCGGCGCAGGTCCGGTCTCGGCTTCGCCCGGTCAAGCACTTACGTGCTTGACCGGCGGCGGGACATCCCTGTCCCGCGCTAGGGGGCTGCTTTTTCAGCAACCCCTAGTCGAACGAACCGCCGCGACCGGCGCCGCCGGCGAAGCGGGACGCCCCGGCGGCGGCCTGCTCGATCGAGGCCAGGCCGTGCTCGAACTCGTTGGCCAGGGCCGAATCCGCCGGCAGCGACCACTGCTCGAGGGCGGACAGCCGGTCGTGGCGCAGGCAGTCCTGCGGAAACGATGCCAGCTGGCGGGCCAGTTCCAGCGCCGCCGCCTCGGCAGTGCCGGGCGCCACGCAGCGGTTGACCAGCCCCCAGTCCAGGGCTTCGCGGGCATCCACGGGCCGGCCGGTGAGAATCATGTCCATGGCCCGGCTGGCGCCGATCAGGCGCGGCAGGCGCACGGTGCCGCCATCGATCAGCGGCACCCCCCAGCGCCGGCAGAACACGCCGAACACCGCATCTTCCGCCGCCACGCGCAGATCGCACCAGCAGGCCAGCTCCAGCCCGCCGGCCACCGCGTGGCCCTCCACCGCGGCGATCACCGGCTTGGACAGCGTCATCCGGGACGGCCCCATCGGCCCGTCGCCGTCCGGCGCCACCCGGTTACGCCGTTCCCCCGACGCCACCGCCTTGAGGTCGGCACCAGCGCAGAAGTGCCCGCCGCTGCCGGTCAGAACGGCCACCGACAGGTCCGGATCGTTCCCGAACTGCTCGAACGCGGCTGACAGCGCCTCGGCGGTGGGCCGGTCGACCGCATTGCGGGCTGCCGGCCGGTTGAGGGTGACCAGCAGCGTGGCGCCGTCGCGCCGGGTCAGAACGGGGGCATCACTCACGGGTCGGCCCGGCTGAAACTGCGGAAGGCCACTTCCTCGTTGGCGAACATCACCGCAATGCTGCGATCCCCGTCCACCCAGCGCAGGGTCGCGCCGCTGAACCCGCCGACTCCCATCGAGGATTGCTCGTCCGGTTCACCCAGCAACTCGATCACGGCCGACTGACTCATGCCTTCCTCGATGCGGTCGAAGTTGTCGCGGGTCACCCGGTTGTCGCAGGCGACCAGCAACAGGAGCAAACCCCCGATCCCGGCGCTACGCCACACGTTGCCAGACACCATCGGTTTCACCTTGCGTCACCTTTTTTTCTGCCTGGAGCTTGAACAGATGCGCCGTGACCTGCCAGCTGGCCACCGTGCGCATGGGCTCGGCCAGCGTCGGATAGATGGCGCCGGTTAGCCCGTCCACGGTCCGCGGTTGCCCGGCCAGCATCGCCAGTATCTCGGATTCGCGCGCCAGCCGATGGGCTATGATCTCGTCCAGGCGTTGACGGGGCCGATCCAGCAGCGCGCCATGGGCCGGTGCCAGCATCTCGATGGGCTCGCGCTGCAGGGCGCGCAGTGACTCGAGATAGGCCGCCATGTCGCCATCGGGCGGCGCGATCACCACCGTCACGCCCTCCATCACGTGATCGCCGGCAAACAGCAGGCCCTGATCTTCCAGCAGGAAACACACGTGGTCGGCGCTGTGGCCGGGGGTGTGCAGGCAGCGCAGGGCCAGTCCCTCACCCGCGATGCGCTGACCGTCGGTCAGGTGATGATCCGGTGTAAAGCCTTCCTCGCGGATGCCGGCCAGGGGCGTGGGATGGGCATGTACGCCGAGGCCGAGCCGCCGCGCCAGCGACCGCGCGCCGGCGGTGTGATCGGGGTGGTTGTGGGTCACCAGAATCCAGCGGGCCCGCCCGGCGGCGGCCTCGGCCACGGCGTCGAGATGCCCGGCATCGTCCGGCCCCGGATCGATGACCGCCACGTCGCGCTCGCCCACTAGATAGGTGTTGGTGCCAGGGCCGGTCATCGGCCCGCCGTTGGGGGCGGTGATACGCCGAACCCCCGACGCCACCGGCACCGCAACACCCGGCTCGAATTCGTCAGTCATGGCGGCCGGTGCTCAGCAGCACGCGAAACCCGTCACCGTCCCGCTCCAGTGAGGGTGATACCGCGGGTACGTCCCGGATGCCACGCAACACCGACATCACGCCGTCCACGTCAGCGTACTCGGCCAGAAAACGCAGCTGCAGGACGGTGGGCGGCATCATCGGCAACTCGCCGCGCGCGTGCAGATCCAGTGCCTCGGCCGCCTGCAGCCAGCGACCGGCCACGGTTTCCTGACCATCATGAACCGCAGCCTGACCCGCCGGCGCCGGGCAGGCGAAGAAGCGGGTGGAAAAACGCCGTGGCTCGCCCGGGGGCGTGATCCAGTGGTTGTAGTAGACGATGCGATCCAGCGGCAGACGCAGACCGCGCTCGTGGCAGATGTCGCGCAGGCTGGTTTCACCGGCGTTGAGAGCCGCCCGCTCGGCGCTGAGATCGATATCCGGCGGCAACGGCTGGCCCTGGTCATCGGTGGCCAGCAATACCCCGGCCTCCTCGAAACATTCGCGGATGGCCGCAATCCAGAACGCGGCGCCGCCGGCCGGGATGCCGAGTTGTGCGCTGGCACCGGCGTCATCGAGGCCGTCACAGCAGGCAAGCATGTCCGCGGCGGCATCGGCACGGTCCACGGCACCGCCGGGAAACACATGCGCCCCCGGACCGAACACGGTCCGGCGGTTGCGGCGCAGCATGAAAGTCTCGGGGCCACCGGGACCATCCCGGAGAATCACGACGGTGGCGGCGTCGCGGATGGCGACCTGTTCCTCGGGCGATGTCATCAAGCTAGATCGTTTGGATTATCAGGACGCCGAACAGGCAATGAGGGCGTCTTGAAAACGCCCACCGCGGTCCCTATTCAGCAGATGTCGAGCCAAGGCTCATTCTTCAAGAATACAGGAGGTAGTCATGAACATGATGCGCTACGAACCCTGGAGCCTGTTCTCCCAGCTCCAGAACGACATCAACCGGCTGTTCGATGAATCGGGCCAACCCGCCGAGTCCAGCAGCGCCACGGCGGACTGGGTGCCGGCGGTGGACATCCACGAGTACCCGGAACGATTCGTGCTCTACGCCGACGTGCCGGGCGTCGCCCCGGAGGCGATCGACATCACGCTGGAAAACGGCGTGCTCTCCCTCAGCGGCGATCGCGAACAGATCGTGCCAGACGCCAGCGACGGTGATGTGCGCCGACGGGTGGAACGCGCCCGTGGCCGGTTCCACCGTCGATTCACCCTGCCGGATACGGTCGACGCCGACGCGGTCGAGGCCCGCGGCAGTCACGGGGTACTCGAGATCACGATTCCCAAGCGCGCCGCCACGCAGCCGCGCAAGATCACGGTCCAGCACTGATCGGCCGACCGTTAGACCATGTGCGTCAACGCCGCCCCCTCGGGCGGCGTTTCTCTTTTGCCTGCCACTCGCCGCTGCCCATGCACGACCTGACCGACAGCCAGCCGATTCGCGTGTTCGTCTACGGCACCCTGCGCCGCGGCGAATCCAACGCCGGGTACCTGCGCAACGCGGCCTATCTCGGCCGGGCGGTGACACCGCCCCGTTATCACCTGTTCGATACCGGCCCGTTTCCGGCCGCCGCGGCCCGCGGGCGCCATGCGCTGGTCGGCGAGGTCTATGCGGTGGACCGGGCCACCCTGCGAACACTGGATCGTCTCGAGGACATATCACGCAGCTACAATCGCTGGCGCATCGACACGCCTTACGGTGACGCCTGGCTGTATCTGTGGGTGGCCACGATCGATCCGCGATGGCCACGCCTTGCCGGGGACTGGTGCCAACGCCGGCGCTTGCCGGGACGCGGATCGGCCCGTCGACGCTGATCGTGTTCCCGTCTTCCAACCCGTCGACGTTCCGGGGCATGATGCGGCGCTGACTTGGTTCACACCCCGGCTGTTACGCGCATGACTCACCCGGCGACGCCGCCCGCCAGCCCAGTCCGCGATCTCTACGACCTGGTCACGGGTGACGAGGACGCGCGGGTCTGTCGCGATATTTCCGACGACGCGTGCCGGGAGCAGCCGGCCAATTTCTTCGTCCACCTGCCGGCGCTGTTCGCCAACAAGGCCGGCGACCTGCTGGCCAGCCCGAAACTGACCCTGCCCTGGCTGCTGGGATCGCTCGGCGCCCCGCCCTGGATGCTGGGCTGGCTGGTGCCGCTGCGCGAGGCGCTGGCGCTACTGCCGCAACTGGCGGTGGCCGGCTGGATGCGCCGGGTGTCGGTACGCAAGTGGTTCTGGGTGGCCGGTGCCGCGACCCAGGGGCTGGCCGCGGCGGGCATGGCCTGGACCGCGTGGTCGCTGGAGGGTGCCGCCGCCGGGGCCACGCTGCTCGCACTTCTGGCCCTGCTGTCGCTGGGCCGGGGCGTGGCATCCGTGGCCTACAAGGACGTGCTCGGCAAGACCATTGCCAAGACCCGGCGGGGAACGTTATCCGGTTACGCCGCCAGTGGCGCGGGCGGGTTCGCCCTGCTGCTGTCGGCGCTGGTACTGCTGTGGCCGGGGCTGTCGGACGCCCCGGCCATGCTCGCGGGTCTGCTGGCGATGGCCGGCCTGCTCTGGCTGATTGCCGCGGCAGTGTTTGCCGGCCTGCGCGAAGTGCCCGGCGCCACCAGCGGCGGCGGCAACGCCCTGACCGAGGCCTGGGCCAATCTGCGCCTGGTACAGGATCACCCGGCGTTCGCCCGCTTCATCCTGGTTCGGGGCCTGCTCGTTTCCACCGCCCTGGGGGCGCCGTTCTATGTTGACCTGGCGCGCCAGGGCGGCGGCACGCTGACCAGCTTCGCGGTATTCCTGGCGGTCAGCGGACTGGCGGACCTGCTCGGCGCACCCTGGTGGGGACGGGCCTCGGACCGCTCGGCCCGCCGGGTGCTGATCGCCACCGGTCTGCTGGCCGCACTGGTGCATCTGGCAGTGGCCGCCATGGGGCTGTTCCAGACCCCCACGCTGCTGCTGGCCGCCGCGTTCTTTGCGCTGATGTGGCTGCATGCCGGCGTCCGGCTGGCGCGCAAGACTTATCTGGTGGATCTGGCCGATGCCGAGCACCGGGCCGCCTACACCGCCGTCAGTAATACGCTGATCGGCGTACTCTTGCTGGTGGGCGGCGGACTGGCGTCGCTGGCGGCATTGCTGGGCACACCCGCGGCGCTGACGTTGCTGGCCCTGCTTGCCATCGCCGGCAGCCTGCTGGCCATTCGATTACCGGAGGTGCAATGAACAACACGACACGGGCCGCGCTGGCGGCCATCCTGATAAGCACCGGCGTCGGGGCGAGCCCGGACGACTGGCCCCTGCACGGCGGCGACCACGCCAACACGCGGTTCGCGACCCTGTCGCAGATCAACCGGGACAACGTGGACGACCTGGAACTGGTCTGGCAGCACGATAACGGTCGCAAGGCCAGCTTCCAGGCCACGCCCATCGTGCACGGCGACCGGATGTACCTGTCCACGCCCTACAACGATGTGGTCGCCCTCGACGCGACCAGCGGTGAGCAACTCTGGCGCTATCGCCACGAAACCACCACCGACAAGTTCTGCTGCGGGCCCTCCAGCCGCGGGGTCGCGGTGGCCGGAAACCGGGTATTCCTGGGCACCATCGATGCGCGGCTGATCGCGCTGGATGCCGATACCGGCGAGGTGATCTGGGACGTCCAGCCGAGCAATACCCGGCCGGACGCCGCCGAGGCGGTGGCCGCCATCACCGGCAATCCCCACTTCAAGGGCGGCAAGGTGGTCGGCGCGACCGGGCTGTCCTTCAACATGGCGCCGCAGGTGGTCGACGGCAAGGTGTTCGTGGGCACCAGCGGCGCGGGCTACGGCCTGCACGTCGAAACCGACGAGCAGGGACAGCAACAGTTGTCGGTGATCGGCATTGCCGGCGGTGACAAGGGCCTGCGCGGCTTCCTCGCGGCCTTCGACGCCGATACCGGCAAGGAGCTCTGGCGCTGGCACACCGTCAACGAGGCTGACTGGGCGGGCGACTTCGCCGCCACCACGCCCGGCGGCACGCCTCTGAAACGCGACATCGACGCAGAGCGCGCCGCCATGGCGGAACACGGCGGCGCCTGGCGCGTGGGCGGCGGGTCGATCTGGCAGGCCCCGGCGGTCGACCGGGAACTGGGGCTGCTGTACGTGGGCACCGGCAACCCGTCGCCGCAGATCGACGGCCAGTCCCGGCCCGGCGACAACCGCCACACCTCCAGCATCGTGGCCCTGGACATCGACACCGGCGAACTGGCCTGGGCGTTTCAGCAGGTGCCCCACGACCAATGGGGCTACGAGGCCGCCAGCCCGCCCGTACTGTTCGACGCCGAAATCGACGGCAAGCCGCGCAAGCTGCTGGCCCAGGCCGGCAAGACCGGCTGGCTGTATCTGCTGGACCGGACCAGCGGCGAACTGGTGAAACGTTCCGACCCTTTCGTACCCCAGGAGAATCTGTTTGCGCCGCCCACCGAGGACGGCACCCGGGTCACGCCGGCGATCCTGGGTGGCGCCAGCTGGTCCCCCGCGGCCCGGCATCCGGCGCGGGGGCTGATCTACGTGCAGGGCATTCACAAACCGGCGACCTATTTCATCAAACCGCTGGAAGCAGGCCCCGACAGCCCCTGGGAAAGCTACGGCTACTTCCGCTTCACCGACGAGCCGGACTGGGGCAACGTCAGCGCCATCGACCCGATCACCGGGAAGCTGATCTGGCAGCGGCGCTTCGATCAACCCATGGTCGGCGGCCTGCTGGCGACCGCCGGCGACCTCGTATTCACCGGTGAGGGTAATGGCGCGTTCCATGCGCTGGATGCGGAAACCGGGACCACGCTGTGGACCCACCAGGCCGAGTACGGCGTCAACGCGCCGGCCGTCACCTATCGCGTCGACGGGCGCCAGTATCTGGCGGTCGCGGCAGGCGGCAACGGGCTTTTCGGCTTCCCTACCGGGGACCGGCTGCTGGTGTTCGCCCTGCCCGACTAGAACGCTGCCAGCCCCGGACTGGACAAATACCGGCATGCGCGGTCTCCTAGGGGCAGGTTACCGTGCTGCCCGGGAGGGTTACCGTGATTGCCAGACCTGATCAATGGGATGTACTGATCCGCGGCGCGCTGGTGTTCGATGGCCAGGGCGCATTACCGCAGGTTGAGGACATCGCCATCGTCGGCGGCCGCATCGCCGCACGCGGGCCGGACCTGCCCGGTAGCGCGGCCGCGGAGGTGATCGAGGCCGAGGGCCTGTGGCTGATGCCCGGCCTGCTCGATATCCACACCCATTTCGACCTCGAGGTAGAACTGGCGCCGGGGCTGCCGGAGGCCATCCGCCACGGCACCACCACGGCCCTGGTGGCCAACTGCAGCCTGGGCATGGCCTTCGGCAACCAGCGCAAGGCCGGCCAGGACCCGCTGGTGGACTGTTTCGCCCGGGTGGAGAACATCCCCAAGCACGTGCTGCAGAAGGTGGGGGACCAGATCACCTGGAACGAGTCCGGCGGCTATCTGGAGCATTTCGACCAGCTGGCCCTGGGCCCGAACATCGCGCCGATGATTCCGCACTCGATGCTGCGCATCGAGGTGATGGGCCTGCAGGAGAGCGTGTCACGGCCGCCGACCGATGCCGAGATCGAGACCATGGCCCGGCTGCTGGAAAAGGGCATGGACGAGGGCTATCTCGGCTTTTCCACCGATGACCTGCCCTTCCATTATCTGGCCAACGATCCGCACCGGCGGGTGCGAATTCCCACCCAGTTCGCCACCTATGCCGAGCTCAAGCGGCTCACCGGCATCCTGCGTGAACGCGACCGCGTGTGGCAGGCCACGCCCAACAAGGACAGCCGGCCGTCGATCATCCGCAAGTTCCTGCTCACCAGCGGGCGGCTGTTCGGCAAGCCGCTCAAGCTGACCGCAGTGGCCGCGCTGGACGTGACCACCAACCGCTCCATCGGCCGCATGGGGCTGGTGCTGTCGAAGCTGCTCAACTCGCGTTTGATCAACGGCCGCTTCCGGCTACAGGCGCTGTCAGCCCCGTTCACCGTGTGGGCTGATGGGCCGATCACCCCGCTGTCCGAGGAAATTCCGGAACTTCGCGAGCTCAACGAGCCGGACCTGGAAGACCGGGCGGCCCGCCGGCGCATCCTCGACGACCCGGACTTCGTGGCCCGCTTCCGCACCATGTGGCGCAAGGGCAAGTCAGGCTTCAACCTGGCCAACCTCAAACGCAAGCTGCGGCTGGAAGACGAAGTTCTAAGCCGCCGGCTCGACGACATGTTCGTGGACGCCGGCGGCGCGCCGGAATGGGTCGGCGAATCGATGCAGGTGGTCTTCGAGCGGCTGCGGCGGTGGCAGGCCGGCGAAACCGGCGCGGCGCGCTCGACCGGGGAACAGGCCGCATTCGCCGCGATGCCGAACCCGGTGGGCGACGACTGCGATTTCTTCATCTACCTGCTGCGCACCTTCGACACCGATCTGCGCTGGCACGTCACGGTGGCCAACCGTGATCCGGCGATGCTCAAGAAGCTGCTGTTCCATCCGCTGATCCTGCCCGGCTTCAACGACTCCGGCGCGCATCTGACCAACATGGCCTTCTACGACGGCAACCTGAGAACGCTCAAGCTCGCCGACGAGGACGGCCCGGCGCAGGTGGCCACCCAGGTGCGGCGGCTGACGCGGGAGCCGGCCGAGTTCCTCGGTCTGACCGCCGGCACCCTCGATATCGGCGCCCAGGCGGATATCACCGTCATCGATCCTCAAGCCCTGCGGGCCTGGGATCCGGGCATCACCGTGCAGCATGTCTGGCGCGACGAGTTCGATCACCACCAGATGGTCAACCGTGTGCCGGACGTGGTGCGGCACGTGATGGTCAACGGCCATTTCGCCTGGCGCGACGGGGATTTCATGCCGGCGCTGGGCCGACAGACCCTCGGACGCGCCTTGCGGCACTTGGATCATCCCCGGGAAACGAGCGGCGCCAACACCGCGGCCGAAGCCGCCTGAGCCGATCGCGCAGCGATCAGCTGGGCGCCGTGCCCCAGTAATTGTAGGCCAGCGGTTTCGGGCCGGGAATGTAGCCCTGCTGAAGATCGTCAGGCGTGAACCCGCCCTCGGCGAGCAGCGCCGGGATGTCGCGGCCGATGCGGCAGTCACCGGCAATCCTGCGCCAGGCGGGCGTCAGCCGTTCCTGCCAGCGGGCCACGCCGGGGTCCGGCGACTTGCCATGCTCGCAGAAGATCAGTTGGCCACCCGGCTTGAGCACCCGCTTCATCTCCCGCAGAGCGGCCACCGGGTCGGGAATGCTGCACAACGTGTACGTCAGCACCACGGTGTCGAATCGGGCATCCTCGCCAGGAATGGTTTCCGCCGACAGGGGCATCAGCTCCACGTCCAGTGAGGTGCCGGCCAGCCGCTTCCTGGCCTTGCGGTGCATGTCGGTTGCCGGGTCCAGACCCCAGATCTTTTCCACCTTCGCGGGGTCGTAATGCGCCAGGTTCAGGCCGGTGCCGATGCCCACTTCGAGAATCTGGCCGCGGGCCAGCGGCAGGATTTTCTCCCGCTGCTTGCGGATGGGTTTCATGCCGCAGGCGAAATCCAGCAGCAGCGGCAGACAGTAGCGATCGTAGAATCCCATCGGTCGGTCCTGACGTACTATTCCGGGCAAGTATTATGACCGCAGCACGGTCTACTGAGCGAACCCACGGCAGGTAACACGATGATGCGATGGATAGCGATGACGCTGACCCTGACGGCAGCCGTCACCATGCTGCCGGCCTGCGCCGAATCGACTTCCGGCAACGAGACCGAAGCGGCGGCGGCCGCGAACGATGACACCAGCGAGGCCGCGGCCAGTGATGACCTGGCGACGGCGGTGTTCGCCGGTGGCTGCTTCTGGTGCGTGGAGCAGGCTTTCGATGAGGTGCGAGGCGTGGTCGAGACCATCTCCGGTTATACCGGCGGCGACGTGGAAGACCCCTCCTACGAGCAGGTCACTTACGAGGATACCGGCCATCTGGAAGCGGTCCAGGTCCGCTACGACCCGTCCATCGTCACCTACCAGACGCTGCTGGAATCGTTCTGGCACAACGTCGACCCCACCGACGATCGCGGGCAGTTCTGCGACAAGGGGCACTCCTACCTGAGTGCAATATTCGTGGCCGATGACGAGCAGCGCCGGCTGGCCGAGGCCTCGCGCCAGGCCCTGAAGGACGACGCTGATGCCCCCTCGCCCATTGTCACCCCGATCCGCGAGGCCCGGACCTTCTACGCCGCCGAGGATTACCACCAGAACTATTACGAGAAAAAGCCGGTCCGCTACAACTTCTACAAGAACGCCTGCGGCCGGACGGACCGGCTGGAGGAGCTCTGGGGCGACGCCGCCGGCAAGCCCTGATCGCTGGTTGCCCGATGGCCCGGCGCGTATCATGAACCCCCGACATCGGGGGTTTTCATGTTCAGACGATTCACGCCGGACGCACGACCCGGCCGCGCCGGGGGGTTGTCGCAGGCGCTGACCAACGGCTACGACCGGCTGTTCCGGCCCGAGCGCCTGATCAAGGCGGATCAGACACCCTACGAGGTGCTGCTCGAGTCGGGCCTGCTCAAGCTGCGTCACTATCCGCCGCTGACCAGCCGCACCATTCGGGTGGGGGACGACCGCATCCCGGTGGCCCGGCGCCGTCATCGCACTCCGGTCGTACTGGTGCCGCCGCTGGCGGCCAGCACGCTGATCTTCGATCTGCTGCCCGAACGCAGTCTGGTGCGCTACCTGCTTGCCCGGGGGTTCGATGTCTATCTGCTCGATTTCGGCGAACCCGGGCGCGAACATTCCCATCTGGGTGTGCGCGAATACACCATGGAGATGATGCCGGCAGCGCTGGCCGAAGTTCGGCGCCATTCCGGCGAAACCGACCTGACCCTGTTCGGCTACTGCATGGGCGGGCTGTTTTCGCTGATCTACGCCGGCGTGTCGGGCGATGCGCATATCCGCAACATCGTCACCGTGGCCAGTCCCATCGACATGCACGATTCCACCCTGGCCGCGCGGGTCCTGATGCTGCTGAACCTGCCCACCTACCTGGTCCGGCGCTACACCGGTTTCCGGCTCCACGACATGGATCCTGGCTATCTCCAGGTCCCCGGCTGGGCCAATTCCCTACTGTTCAAGATGACCGCCCCGGTGGGCAGCCTGATGACCTACTGGGATCTGCTCGTGCACCTGGCCGATCGCCAGTATGTGGAGGTTCACACCACTACCAGCCGCTGGTTCGACCACATGCTCGATTACCCCGGCGGCATCGTGCAGGATTTCTTCGTCAAGGTGGGGCTGGACAACGCCCTGGCCACCGGCCGCATCACGCTGGGCGACTCGGAAGCGAAGTTCGAGCATATCCACTGCGCGCTGCTGGCAATCGCCGGCGACAACGACACGCTGGTGGGCGAGGCCAGCGCCCGCGCCGTCATGGATGTGGTGATGTCCGGGGACAAGACCTTTGCCGTGGCGCCGGGCGGCCACGCGGGCGTATTCGCCGGCGGCAAGGCGCCCGCCAATACCTGGCGCATGGCCGCGGAATGGCTGGCCGAGCGTTCGGATTAGGCCCGGCGCGCCCACCAGGCCGCCAGCACCGAACCCGACAGGTTGTGCCACACCGAGAACAGCGCCCCCGGCATCGCTGCCGCGGCGCTGAAGTACTGGGTGGCCAGTGCCACCGCCAGCCCGGAGTTCTGCATGCCGACCTCGATGGCGATGGTGCGCGCCCGCACGGAATCGCCCCAGATCGCCATGGCCGCGCCATAGCCCAGCGCCAGACCAACGCCGTTGTGCAGTACCACCGCCAGCACGACGGCCGGCCCCAGGCTGGCGAGTGATTCACGATTGAGCGCCACGATGATGCCGATCACCAGCACGATGCCCACGGTCGACACCACCGGCAGCCAGGGCTTGAGTCCGGCCAGACGGGCACCGGCCAGCACGTTCAGCGCCATGCCCGCACATACCGGCAGGATCACGATCCGCGTGATGCTGAGCATCATGTCGAACACCGGCACCGGTACGCCGCGACCGGCGTACAGCCAGGTAAGCACCGGCGTGGCCACCACCGCGACCAGCGTCGATACGGCCGTCATGGAAATGGACAGGGCCAGGTCACCACGAGCCAGATAACAGATCACGTTGGAAGCGGTGCCGCCCGACACGGCTCCCAGCAGGATCAGCCCCACTGCTATCTGATCGGGCAACCCCATGAGGATGGCAATCAACCACGCCACGAGGGGCATCGCCAGATACTGGAGCGTCACGCCCAGGCCGATGGCGCCGGGGCGTGCAAGTGCGCGGCGGAAATCCGCCGGGGTCAGGGTGGCGCCCATGCCGAACATGATCAGCATCAGCAACGGCACGATCAGATCGCGGCCCGGCGTGAACACGCCCGGCCAGACGAACGCCGCCGAAGCGGCCAGCAGCGCGAACAGCGGCAGTCCCCGCGTCAGGGCAACCGCCAGAATCACGGCCGACGAATGCCGTAGCCGGCCAGCAATTCCGCGGTCTCGGCCAGCGGCAGCCCCATCACCCCGGAATAGCTTCCGGCCAGGTGCCGGACAAAGACCGCGCCCAGGCCCTGAATGGCATAGGCGCCGGCCTTGTCGACGGGTTCACCCGACGCCCAGTAGGCTTCGGCGCGAGCCGGATCGATGGTATCCAGCGTGACACGGCTGACGCTGAGCACGTGATCGGAGGCTGTCCCGGCGAGGGCAACGCCAGTATAGACTTCGTGCACCCGCCCACTCAGCGTATCGAGCATGCGTAACGCATCCGCGCGGTCCGTCGGCTTGCCGAGAATCCGGCTGTCGATGACCACCGCGGTATCGGCGCCGAGAACGGGCAGATCCGGACGAACGCGCCGACCGGCCTCGGCCTTGGCCAGCGCCAGGCGGATGACGTAATCATCCGGTTGTTCCCCCGCCACCGGCTGTTCGTCGACCGCGATCCGGATGATCGCGTGGGCGACTCCGATCTGGTCCAGCAGCGCCGACCGGCGCAGTGATTGCGAGGCCAGGCCGATCAACGGGTCGGCGGCGTAACGGTCATGCATCGTTTGGCTCGGGCGTTGGACTCAGTAAATCGATTGGTGCGTCATGGCCAAGGGCCGGACCTCAGCCGCCAGCGACTGGTGATCGAGGGTACGCGCAAAAGCCTCGGCGAATCGCTCGCCCTCGCCGACCGCCTGTCTCCAGTCACGAATGCGTGCGTCGTCATTACCGGCATAACGGCGGAAATCCTGTCGGTCCGGCACGCGTCCGTGAGGTAGACGAGCCAGCAGACCGGGGCCCGGCCCGACCAGGACCAGCCGCCCGGTGAAGCGCGGATGACGGCGCGCCCATTTGTCGAACCAGCCGGGTGTCACCCGGGTGGCAAAATGCGGCATCAGGACAACCCCGTCCTCGGTCAGCGGCTGATCGATGTGATAGTCGACGATGCCGCCGTCGCGGTAACAACCGCGCGGGGCCCCGGCGGGATCGCGCACGCCGGCCATGAGCAGTGGAATGCTTCCGCTGGCATAGATGGCGTCCGCCGCATTGTCACGGCTCAGGGCCACGCGCCGGGTGGCAATCCGGTCCATCGCAAAGCGTGCCTTCGCCTGCGGCGATTGGAACAGTACCCGCTCGAACAGTAAGGCAAGCCAGGACCGCCGGGCGAGGTTGAGCGTCGCGGCAACGATACCCGCCGCTCCCAGTGGCAGCCGACCTTCAGCCGCGGCCGGCCCCCGGCCGCGGGCGGTGATTGCCGTCAGGCGAAAGCGGGGATGTTCGAGCACTCCCC
>NZ_JAVRIB010000021.1:0-30098 GCF_031846275.1 Spectribacter hydrogenoxidans | reverse complement strand
TAGAAGAAATCATCGGTGTACTCGCCATGCAGCTCCAGGCGCGCGGTGCGAAGGCGGCTATCGCCCTCGATCTCGTCCAGGCCCAGGGGCTCGGCCAGTTCGTCATCGGTGACGAAGGTATTATCAAACCACACGAATAACCCGAGGGTCAGCTTGTGCTCCTCGTCCGGGCTCGTGTAGGTCGGGCCGTAGACGCCCAGGGAACTGTACTCCCAGTCCAGGGTGCCGAAATTCGCGTGCGAATGCGGCGACGCAGGCTCGTCGCTCTCCGGGGCATCCGAAGGCTTCGACGCGTCGGCCTCCGGCGCGGACGGCGACTCGTGCGGATGCGCGGCTGCCAGACTGGCGAATATTGCCAGGACCAACCCGCACACGGTGGCCATGACGCCGTAAACGGCATAGCCGGCTTCCGGCCGGCCGGCGGATCGCACATGGCCGGGACAATGAGGCTGATCGTTGCGTCCCATGAATTCCCCCTCTCGCCATTGTTTTTCGACCATTCTCCCCGTGGCCGATCAGCCATGCTAGACACGCGCGGCTCAGAGACGCCCCCTCCCAACAGGTAGGCGTCCGAATGCGATCAACTCAGACCTGCTGTTGCTGTGCTTGTCGTTGCAGTTGCCACATCGAGGCGTACCGGCCGTCCACCGCCAGCAGCGCGGCATGTCGGCCGCGCTCGACCACCCGACCATGGTCGAGTACCACGATCTCGTCGGCGTCGACCACGGTCGACAATCGATGAGCGATGACCAGCGTCGTGCGATCGGCGGCCACATCCCGCATGGCGTCGAGAATCGCCCGTTCAGCGTGGCTGTCGAGCGACGAGGTAGCCTCATCGAATATCAGGATCGCCGGGTCCTTGAGCATGGTCCGAGCGATCGCAATGCGCTGCTTCTCGCCACCCGAGAGCTTCAGGCCGCGTTCGCCCACCATGGTGTCATAGCCTTCCGGCAGCGCGGCGATGAATGCGTCCAGATGGGCCAGCCGCGCCACCCGCTCCACCGCGACCCGGTCTGCCTCCGGCCGCCCGTAGCGGATGTTGTATTCGATGGTTTCGTTGAACAGCACGGTATCCTGGGGCACCACCCCGATGGCCGCGCGCAGACTGTCCTGCGTCACCTCGCGAATATCGGTGCCATCGACGGTAATCGCCCCCGCATCCACGTCGTAGAACCGGAACAGCAGCCGGGCCAGCGTCGACTTGCCCGCGCCGCTGGCACCGACCACCGCGATCTTGCGCCCCGCGGGAATCTCGAACGAGACGTCGCGCAGAATCGGCCGGTCACTGCGGTAACCGAAACTGACACGATCGAACCGAACGGCGGGCTGCGACACTGCCAGCGGCACGGCATCCGGGGCGTCGGCAATAGCCGGCTCCACATCCAGCAGCTGGAACATCCGGCTGATGTCGGCCAGCGCCCGCTTGATCTCCCGGTAGACGAAACCGAGGAAGTTCAGCGGCAGGAACAGTTGCAGCATGTAGGCGTTGATCATCACCAGATCGCCCACGGTCATCGCACCGTCGACTACCTGCCGGCCGGCCAGGATCATCATGGCGGTGATCGCGCCACCGATGATCAGCGCCTGTGCCACGTTCAGCAGCCCCAGCGACAAGCGGCTGCGGCGCAATGCCTGCTCCCACGAGGCCAGAAAGCGGTCGTACTGGCCGGCCTCGAACCCCTCGTTGCCGAAGTACTTGACCGTTTCGTAGTTCAGCAGGCTGTCCATCGCCCGGGTGTTGGCTTCCGAATCCAGCCGGTTGGACTCGCGCACGTGACGGGTGCGCCATTCGGTGAGCACCGCCGACAGCAGGATGTAGAGCACTACCGACGACAGCACGATCGCCGCAAAGAACCAGTCGTAGTACACCAGCAGAATGCCCACCACCAGCCCGATTTCCAGCAGCGTGGGCAGGATGTTGAACAGCATGAACCGCAGCAGAAAGCTGATACCGGCGGTGCCCCGTTCGATATCCCGCGACAACCCGCCGGTGCGCCGAGCCAGATGGAAATCGAGATTCAGCCCGTGCAGATGCTCGAACGCCCGCAGCGCCAGCCGGCGCATGGCCCGCTCGGTCACGCGGCCGAACACGAGATCGCGGAGTTCACCCAGCAGTACCGTGCTCAGACGAAGAACGCCGTAGACGATCAGCATCGCCAGCGGCAGCACGATGACCTCCTGCTGACTGGCATCCAGGCTGTCGACGATGCGTTTGAGTACGATCGGCAGCGTAACTGTGGCCAGCTTTGCCGCCACCAGAAACGCCAGCGCCACCACCACCCGCCCGCGGAATTCCCATAGATAGGGAACCAGCAGGCGCAGCCGCCGCCATTCGCGATGCGTGGTGTCCGAGGCGCTCAAGTCCGTTCCTCCGGGCATAGGGGCTACGGGGAAGCGCGCAAGCTACCAGAAAGCCGGGACATCGGGACCAATTTCGCCTGCCAGCCCCCCGGCTTTCACCGCAAGGCCAATGGTGGCGGCTTCACGTCTGCGGATTGCACATGCTCGCTCGTGATCGTCGGTGCGCAGGGAATCCGTGTCGGCGCGTGTATCAGTTGATGAACCGGTCATGGACCGGCCCACCCCTGAAACGGAGCATGCTGATGAAATTCATCCCCACCACCCTCGCAGCCGCGGCACTGCTGGCAGCCACCGGCGCAGCCCAGGCCGGCCATGGTCATGGTCATGGCTTTGGCAAGATCGACGCAGACGGCGACGGCGCCATTTCGCGGGAAGAATCCCTGCAGATGCGCATGTCGATGTTCGAGAAGCTGGACGCCGACGGTGATGGCTACGTGACTGACGAAGAACGACAGGCTGCGCGTGACGCTTTCAAGGCCCGCCAGGAAGCCGACCGGAAGAAGCGCGGTCGTGACAAGATGGCCGTCATGGATACCGACGGTGACGGTCGCATCTCCCAGACCGAAATGCAGAACGCCCCGACCCCCTGGTTCGACAAGGCGGATGCCGATGGCGACGGCCGCATCACCCGCGAGGAAATGAAGGCCATGCGTCAGGCGCACCACGGCAAGCACCGCGGCGACAAGCCCGAATAGGCGCCGGACCGCGTCTGCATGGGAGAGCGCGAGGATGACGATCGGCTCATGGCAAGAGTGGCGACCGGCGATGCCGACGCGTTTCGCCAGCTCGTGGACCGCCATGCCGACCGTGTCCTCGCGCTCGCCCGGCGGGTGCTGGTACAGCAGGCGGACGCCGAGGACGTGACCCAGGAGGTATTCACGCGGTTGTGGACCCGGGCCGACACCTATCGGCCCGGCCGGGCACGATTCACCACCTGGCTGTACCGGATCGTCATGAATGCCAGCCTCAATAGCCGCCGAGGCCCCGCTCCGCCCGCATCGCTGGACGATGAACCGGAACCGGCGACCGAGGCCCCCGGCCCCGATCACGCCGCGGCAAACCGGCAGACCCGTGATCGGGTCGAGTCGGCCGTCCGCACGCTGCCCCTGTCGCAGCGTGCCGCCATTGCCCTCACCACCGGGCGCGAATTGAGCAACCGGGAAGCCGCGGCCATCATGCAGGTATCGGTCAAGGCACTCGAGGCGTTGTTGGTACGCGCCCGGCGCAGCCTGCGTACGCAACTGGGGGACCTGCGATGACACCCGAACACTTTCAGACACTGCTGGACCGGCGCGGCACCGCGATCGGTACCTGGCCGTGGCGTGATCGGCGCGCGGCCCGCCGGCTGCTGGCGCAATCCGCCGATGCCCGCGACCGGCTGGCCGAAGGCGAAGCACTCGACCGGGCTCTGGGTGGCGCGGGAGTCGCCCCCGTCGGCCCGACACTGCACGCCCGGCTGACGGCCATTCCCGGCCATCATCCGCCATCGGTCCGGCCCATCGCCGAGCCAAGGCCATTGTGGTGGGCCGGGGCCACCCTCGCCACGGCCTCACTGCTGACCGGTCTGGTGCTGGGCACGACGCTGTTCGCGCCAACCGAGGATGTCGTCGACATCGCGGGGCTGGCCTACGGGGATACCTATCTCACGGAGTTGTCACAATGACGCTGTCTCGCCGCGGGCGGCTGGGCGTCGGCCTGCTACTGGCTGTTTCGCTGGCCCTGAATCTGGTCATCGCCGGGGTGGTCGTGGGCCGCCTGGTTTCCGATGGGCCCCGGCATCACGGGCCACACATGCTCCGCGGTGTGCCCGAGGCCGCACGACCGGCGCTTCGCGATGCCTTCAAGGCCCATCGCGACGACATTCGCGAGCACATCCACGGCATCCGGGAAGCCCGTGCCCATATCGCCGACCGCATCGCCGCGGATCCGCTCGATGAGGCCGCGCTTGAAGCCGCCTTTGACGAGTTGGCCCGCCGCACCGATGCCATGCAGGCGCTCACACACCGGATCGTGATCGAGACCGCACAGTCCCTGCCGCCGGACGTTCGTGAGGGCTGGCGTGCCGAGTGGGGTGAGCGTCGCTAATCAAACCCCCGGTTATCGGTATCGATCCTTACTACGCGGCCGTTTTCGAGGATGACCTTCCGCAACAGCCGGCGGCTGCCGAAGTTGTAGATCCAGGTTTCGCGCCGGATCTGTTCGGCCACCCCGTAACGGAAGTGTCGGGAGGAACGCAGCACCACCCGGCTGTCACGCTGTGCCGGCGAGCCGCAGGCCGATAGCAGCCGGTACTTGGTCATGCCGGGGACGATGTCGGTGGGGCCACAGTCTTCGCTGGTGTTGTCCGCATCGAAGCCATAGCCGTCGTTGTCGATGCCGATCACCCGTCCGTTGCGAAAGCGCAGGATATACAGCAGGTTGCCTCGGCCGAAATTGTAGGTCCACTGGGTGACGTCCGGCGCGACCACGCCGGCGGGGAGCGAGCCCGCGGCCCAGTCGTCGCGGAAATCCGGTTCGCCGCAGGCGTCCAGAACCTCGATCTGCAGATCGCCACGATCGACCAGACCGCCATCACAGCGGATGCCCGCGGCCTGGGCCGTTCCGGCGCCGCCAATCAGCAACAGCGCGATGGCCAAACGATGCATGGCGACCTACTGCGGGGCCGGCAGCCGGAACCGCAGGCCCTCATGATTGAGGATCGCGCCATTCTCGTCGATGGATTCCACCGCCGGGCCGGCCGCGGTGCGCTCGCCCTGGTGATAGCGGCGGCCGTTGATCAGCACGAAGCTGCGCCCGGGAATGCTGCTGTAGAGCAGCCCGTTCATGGCGAGGTCGGGTAGACGTTGTTGCTGAGCAGCCGACAGGGCTCGGCGAGTGGGCACGCTGTCGTCGGCCTGGTCCGATGACGAGGCCGGGGGCTGGGTCGGCTCGGGAACGGGTGCCGGTTCCGGCGCGGCACGGACGACGGGCTCATTCGGCGTATCAGCGGGTGGCATCGCCTTTTCAGCCGGATCGATTGCGACCGCCACCGCCGCCGGTGGCGCCGGCATGGATGCCGTTCCGGCGGCAGCCGGTGACGACGCGGGCGGCTCGGCCGACCAGGCCCACCACATCGCCGCCATGCCGCCCAGATTCACTGCCACCACCACCCCGATCAGCCAGAACATCCATACCGGCAGACCACTCGCGCGCGACGCGGTTCCATCAACCGTTTCGGTACCCAGGTCCGGCACCTCGCCCAGTCGGCGTTCCCGCTCCGCCTTGCGCAGGGCATCCAGCAGGTACGACATCCTCAGTCTCCGCCTCTGGCCACGGTCAGGCTGGGCGTGTTGGGCGCCGGCTCGACATTGTTCAGCAGGATCATGGTGCGCGCGCCGACCACACCATCGGGGGTCACGCCCTGGCGAAGCTGAAACTCACGTACCTGTGTGTCGAGTTCCTGATCGAATATCGGCGATGGCCGGCCGGCCCGATTGTCGGGATTCACGCCGTCCGCGATGGCCAGTCGCCGGCGCACCCAGACCACGCCCGGCCCGACCGACCCACGGGACACACGCCGGGTCGGCGCCTCCAGGCGCCAGAGCAGCGTGAACTCGCCGGTCCAGAAACCCAGCAAAGCTTCGCGGGACCAGGTCTGCTGGCCATAGGCAGTCACGATTCTGATCGTGTCGTCATCCCCGATGCCGCTGAGAATGACGTCCCGGACCTGCTCGCCATCCCGCAGCGTGAGCAGCGCAGGCAGGTTGAACTCACGAAGTTCATCCAGCGTCGCCTGATCGCTCAGACAGCGCAGGCCGTCGGCCGGGAATGCCTCGCAGGCCGGTGTGACGTCCTCGAAGATGCCCCACATGCGCTGCAGCTGGGCGAGGTCCGCGCCCACGTCGGGCAGCGCTTCCGCCTCGGCCACATCCGGTTCCGATGGTGGCGCCGGCGTTTCGATCTCGGGCGCGGATTCGGGTACGACAATCGTGACGGGCGGATCGTCCGGCGACGGCGCTTCGGTCACGTCGGCGGCTTCAGTCTTGCCCGTGCTATCCGCTGTCTCGGAAGACGTTTCGGGCGCGGCCGCATCCGAGTCATCTGCCGCAATTGCCGGCAATTCGGAGACGGCGGGGCGATTGACACCGAGATAGATGCCCAGGCAGAGCGCGCCAAGTACCAGTGCCGCCGCCCCGGCCACCCGGTACGCGGGCCGTGCCTGCCAGATCCGGGATGGCTCATCGGCAAGCGACTCACGGGCCGCACGCTGGACCATGGCCGTGGTGACCTCGTCCTTTCCCAGGCTGTAGGCCCCCATCAGCGCCCGATCGCAGACCGTATTGATCAGCCGGGGCACGCCACCGGTGACCCGGTGCACGCGCCGGCAGGCCGTGGTGCCGAAAAGCGCGGCGTTGCCGCCGGCCACCACCAGGCGATGGCGGATATAGGCCCGGGTCTGGGCCGCATCCAGCGAGGGCAGATGGAAACGCGCGGTGATCCGCTGCGCCAGCTGGCGCAGATCCGACCGGCGCAGCAGTTCCTCGAGTTCCGGCTGGCCGACCAGGATGATGCGCAGCAGCTTGTGCTTGCTGGTTTCCAGGTTGGTCAGCAAGCGCAGTTGCTCGAGCACGTCCCGGTCGAGATTCTGCGCCTCGTCCACAATGAGTACGGTGCGCCGGCCGTCGGCGTGGGTGCCCAGCAGATGTTCGTTGAGCGCATCGACCAGGGCCTTCAGCGTGGTGCCTGCGCGTTTGGGGCGCTTGGCACCAAGCTCATCGCAGATCTGCGCAACGAATTCGTTGACCGTCAGTTGCGGGTTCAGGCAGAGGGCGACATCGAGATTGTCATGTTCCTGTTGCAACAATGCGCGGATCAGCGTGGTCTTACCCGTACCCACTTCGCCGGTAAGCTGCACGAAGCCGCCGCTTTCCCCGGTGCCGTAAAGCAGGTGGCCCAACGCTTCCCGGTGGTGTTCGCTCAGGAACAGGTAGGTCGGATCCGGCGTCACCGCGAAGGGAAAATCCTTCAGCTGAAAGTAATGCAGATACATGCCGGGGACGAATGAACTGGTGGGGACGATGTCGGCCAACATGATACGGCATGCCGAGGCAGGACCCGGATCGGCTCGGAACACACCGGCGACTGCGTTATGATCCGCGCGACTCCAGCCCGGCGCGATTGATGTCTGACACCCTGATCCAAATGGTCAAGGGCCACTACGGCCAAGTCATGTGGTTGATGCGGCTGGTCCTTGCCGTACTCATCGGTCTTGCCGCCGCCGAGTTCTTCTGGTCGGCGTGGCCGGGCCCGGGTTTCGTCGAGCCGCGCGCAGCAAGCGGGAATACCGGCGAGGCACAGGAGGCCGTGTCCGTTGACGTCTCCCGGATTGCGTCATACGAGCTATTCGGCGTGAAGGCGCAGGATGACAGCGCTGACCGTTCCGTGATCGACGCCCCCGAAACCCGCCTGAATCTGACGCTGACCGGCATCGTCTCCAGCGACCGCAACGGACGGTCACGAGCCCTGATACGCTCTGATCGCGGTGACCAGAAGCCGTACTCGGTTGGCGACACCATCGCCAACGGCGTCAAGCTCCACGATATCTACTACAACCGCGTGATTCTCGATCGCGGCGGCCGTTACGAGACGCTGACGCTGGAGCAGGAAAAGGCGGAGGGCGTGGAGCGTGTCGCTGCATCTGAGGATGTCAGCAACGAGGTTGCCGAGTCACTGGCCGACGTGCGTAACGAGCTCCTCGAAAATCCCTCCAAAATGTCCGAATATGTACGCTTCCGGCCACACAAGGTGGGCGGGGAGCTGAAGGGATACCGGATTTACCCCGGCAGCAATCGCAGGCTTTTCCAGCAGGTCGGTCTCCGGCCGGGTGAGCTGGTGACGGCGGTCAACGGCACACCACTGACCGAAACGCGAGCTGCAATGAACGTGCTCGGCAATCTGGCCGAAGCCGATAGTTTGACCGTCACGCTTGAACGCGGTGGCGAACAGCGCACAGTGAGTGTCAGCTTTCAATGAAACATACCGCACCCAGCATTTTTCTCACGCTTCTGCTGACACTCGGCATCAGCGCCAGCGTCGTCGCACAACAGACGCCGGAGGGTATCGAGGCCGTCAACGGGGAGTCCTTCACCCTCAATTTCAAGGAAGCCGACATCACCGCGCTGGTCGCGACGGTCAGCGAGGTCACCGGGCGCAATTTCGTGGTGGACCCGCGGGTCAAGGGGCAGATCACCGTTCTCTCGGCCGAACCGATGACGCCCGATGAGCTGTACGAAACCTTTCTTTCGGTGCTGGAAGTACACGGATTCTCCGCCATCCCGGCCGGTGAAGTGACCAAGATCGTGCCCCAGGTCAACGCCAAGCAGGACGGCGGTTTCGGCGGCGACACCGCCACCCGGGAGGACATCATCACCCGGGTGATTCAGGTGGACAACGTGCCGGCCGACCAGCTGGTGCCCATCCTGCGCCCGCTGGTGCCGCAGTACGGGCACTTGGCGGCCTACCCGGCGTCGAATATCCTGATCATTTCCGATCGCCAGACCAACGCCGACCGGCTGGTTCGGCTGGTCGGCCAGATCGACCGCGAAGGCAATCGCGACATCGAGCGGGTACAGCTGGACAACGCAACCGCCACCGAGGTGGTGCAGGTCATCACCCAGCTCAAGGGCGAAGCCAGCAAGGAGGCCCCCAGCGCCGACGACTTCAGCGTGGTGGCCGATGAACGCACCAACAGCGTGATCATCGCCGGCGACCCGTCCAGCCGGCTGCGGCTGCGGGCGATCATTGCCGATCTGGACACGCCGGTGGACCAGGACGGCGGTACCCAGGTGATCTATCTGGATTACGCGGACGCGGAAACCCTGGCCCCGATTCTCCAGACCTTCGCCGAAAACCAGTCGGAGCAGGGAAACCGCGGCGGCAACAACACCGCCAGCCAGTCGGCCAGCATCAACGTCATCGCAGAACCCGGCGCCAACGCCATCGTGGTCAACGCACCTGCCGACGCCATGCGTGAAATCCGCTCGGTGATCGATCAGCTCGACATCCGCCGTGGACAGGTGCTGGTGGAAGCAATCATCGCCGAAGTCAGCATAGACCGCTCGCGCCAGCTCGGCATCGACACCGCCGTGTTCGACGACAACACCGCGGTGGCAGGCAGCATCCTGGATAACGACACGCTGGAAGCCATTCCGGCGCTGGCCGGCAACGGCACCCCGCTGGGCCTGATCCAGCAGGGTCTGAATTTTGGCATCGGCGACCTGAACTCGGACGGCACCAGCTTCGCCGTTCTACTCAAGGCCCTGTCAGGCGACTCCAATACCAACGTGCTGTCCACCCCGTCGCTGCTGACGCGCGACAACGAGGAAGCCGAAATCCAGGTGGGCCAGGAAGTGCCCTTCATCACCGGCAACTTCACCAATACCGGCACCGGTGGTGGCGGCACCGGCGGCAATCTCAACCCGTTCCAGACGGTGGAACGCCGCGACGTGGGCCTGACCCTGACGCTCACCCCGCAGATCAACGCCGGCAACACCATCCAGCTGACGCTGGCGCAGGAGATTTCCAGTATTGCCCAGGGTACCTCTGGCGCAGTGGACCTGATCACCAACCAGCGCACGCTCAACACCTCGGTCGAGGTCGAAAACGGCCAGATTCTGGTACTGGGCGGGTTGATCGACGACAACCTCACGGAATCCGAGCAGAAGGTGCCGATCCTGGGCGACATCCCCTTGCTGGGGGCGCTGTTCCGGTCGCGTGAGGTGGAACGCAGCAAGCGCAACCTGCTCAATTTCATCCGTCCCACCATCCTGCGTGGCGACGGCGCCGCGGGCTACTACACCCGCAAGAAGTACAACTATATGCGCAATCTTCAGCAGGAACAGCAGAAGACCGGCATCCCGCTGATGCCGGATGACGCTCGGCCACAGCTGCCACCGATCGAACGCTATGAGGACATCCCGGTATTCCCGGATGGCAATGGTGCCGAAGGCGCGGAAAGCAGCGTGCCGCAGACCGGCAACGATATCCGCTAGACCATGAGCGAACCCGTCCCCCACCTGCCGTTTGCCTTCGCCAAGCGTTACGGACTGATGTTCGGCCGCGATACCGACGAGGGCCTGGAACTGAATTGCATCAACGATGCCGACCCGGTCGCCATCGCCGAGGCCCGGCGCGTGGCCGGCCGCCCACTGCATCTGCTGCCGGTGGCTCGCGAACAGTTCGATTCCCTGCTGCAGGCCAGCTACGAGGGCAATGCCAACGAGTCCATGCAGATCGTCGAGGGCCTGGAAGACGATGAAATGGACCTGTCCACGGCGGCCAAGGCGCTGTCCGAGCCGCAGGATCTGCTGGAATCGGCGGACGACGCACCCATCATCCGGCTGATCAACGCCCTGCTGACCGAGGCAATCAAGGAGAATGCGTCCGACATCCACATCGAGCCGTTCGAATCGCGCCTGACCGTGCGCTTCCGGGTGGACGGCGTGCTGCGCGAGGTGCTGCACCCGCCGCGCCAGCTCGCGCCGGTGCTGATTTCACGCGTCAAGGTGATGGCGCGGCTGGATATCGCCGAAAAGCGCCTGCCCCAGGACGGCCGCATCTCGGTACGCATCGCCGGCCGCCCGGTGGACATCCGCGTGTCCACCATTCCGTCGGGCAACGGCGAGCGGGTGGTGATGCGCCTGCTCGACAAGCAGGCCGGGCGGCTGGACCTGCCGCAACTGGGCATGCCCGAAGCGACCCTGGCGGACATGGACGCGCTGGTGCACAAGCCCCACGGCATCATCCTGGTCACCGGCCCGACCGGTTCGGGCAAGACCACCACGCTGTACGCGTCGATCACCCGCATCAATGACCGCACGCGCAACATCATGACGGTCGAGGATCCGATCGAGTACTACCTCGATGGCATCGGCCAGACCCAGGTCAACACCAAGGTGGAGATGAGCTTCGCCCGCGGCCTGCGCGCCATCCTGCGCCAGGACCCGGATGTGGTGATGATCGGCGAGATCCGCGACCTGGAAACCGCCGAGATCGCCGTGCAGTCCTCGCTGACCGGCCATCTGGTGCTGTCCACCCTGCATACCAACACGGCGGTGGGCGCTATCGCCCGGCTACGCGACATGGGGGTGGAGCCGTTCCTGCTGGCCTCCAGCGTGATCGGCATCATGGCCCAGCGTCTGGTGCGGGTGCTGTGCCCGGAATGCCGCGTGCCCTATACCCCTGATCATGCCGAGTGCACTCTGCTGAGCGTGGATCCGGCGAATCCGCCGCAGATCTACCATCCCGGTGGCTGCGATCACTGCAACAACAGCGGCTTTCGCGGGCGCACCGGCATCTACGAGCTGGTGGTGGTAGGCAACGAGATGCGTACCCTGATCCACGACGAGGCCGCCGAGCACGTGCTGGAGCAGGAAGCCCGCAAATACACCCAGAGCATGCGTGCCGACGGCCGGCGCAACGTGCTCAGTGGTGTCACTACCCTAGAGGAAGTCCTCCGGGTGACCCGTGAAGAGTAGCCGCATGATGCCCGGGCATTCCGGCCCGCGGACGACCTGACAATGGCGGCCTTCGAATACACGGCCCTGGACGCGCGCGGCCGGGAGAAACGCGGGGTGCTGGAAGGCGACGCCCCGCGGGCGATTCGCGCCCAGCTCCGGCAACAGGGCATGACGCCGCTGGATGTGCGCGAGGTCGCCGATCGCAGCGGCAAGCGCCGGCTGTTCCAGTTCGAACGCGGGATGCGGGTTACCGAACTGTCGCTGTTCACCCGCCAGCTGGCCACCCTCGCCCACGCCGGCATGCCCATGGAGGAAGCCCTCAAGGCGGTGGCCGAACAGACCGACAACGCCCGGTCGCAGCGCATCATCATCGGGGTACGCTCCCAGGTGGTGGAGGGACAGACCCTGGCCGCGGCGCTGGAGAAGTTTCCCGGCAGTTTCGACGAACTGTTCCGGGCCACGGTGGCCGCCGGCGAGCAGTCCGGCCGGCTGGACGAAGTGCTGGAGGGCCTGGCTGACTACGTGGAAGATCAGCAGGCCATGCGCCAGAAGATCATGGGCGCCCTGCTCTACCCGGCGTTCCTGAGCGTGGTGGCCATCGGCATCGTGATCGCCCTGCTGGCCACCGTGGTGCCGGATCTGGTGAAGGTGTTCGAAAGCATCGACGCCGAGCTGCCCGCACTCACCCAGATTCTCATCGCCATGAGCGATTTCGTGCGAGCCTGGGGCTGGCTCATGGGCATCGGCGTGGCCGCCCTGGTGGTGGCGTTCCTGTGGGCGATGCGCCGGCACAGTTTCAAGCGACGATTCCACGCCCAGGTCCTGCGTCTGCCCCTGATCGGCCGCTTCGCCCGTGGCGTCAACACCGCGCGCTTCACCCGCACCCTGTCCATTCTCACCCGCAGCGGCGTGACCGCGCTGGACGCCATGACCATCGGCGCCGAAGTGGTCAGCAACATCCCCATGCGCGAGGCCATCAACCGGGCCGCGCGCAAGATCCGCGAGGGCGAGGCCATTCACCGGGCGCTGGGCGCAGAACGATTCTTTCCGCCCATCACCCTGCACATGATCGCCAACGGCGAGCTATCCGGCGAACTCGAAACCATGCTAGCCCGGGCCGCCGATCATCAGGAACGCGAAGTGGAAACCCTGCGCCAGGGTGTCATGGGTATTCTCGGTCCGGCGGTGATCCTGCTCATGGGCGGGCTGGTGCTGATGATCGTGCTGGCGATCCTGCTGCCGGTGTTCGACCTCAATCAGCTGGTGCAGTAGGCCGGAACACGCCCGAGCCGGCACGGTCAGTGTGGATAAATACGGCAACAACGCGCCGATACCCGGCGCCATTCGGAGTCAATGATGCGCAGACAGATACCCGCCCGCATGGGCCGGCAACAGGGTTTCACCCTGATCGAGATCATGGTGGTGGTGGTGATTCTCGGCATTCTCGCAGCCATCGCGGTGCCCCGGATCATGGACCGACCGGACGTCGCCCGGGTAACCAAGGCCAAGCAGGATATCCGCGTGATCGAAAGCGCCCTACAGCTATACCGGCTGGACAACTTCCAGTACCCGAGTACCGAGCAGGGTCTGGAGGCGCTGGTGGAAAAGCCGACCTCGCAACCGGAACCCCGCAACTGGAAATCCGGCGGCTACCTGGATCGGGTACCTACCGACCCCTGGGGCAATCCCTATCAATATCGCAATCCCGGCGAACACGGCGAGATCGACGTGTTCACCCTGGGCCGGGACGGTCGCCCCGGCGGCGAGGAAATGGATAGCGACATCGGTAACTGGAACGCCGACGAGGCCTGATCCGGGCCGGATCCGAACCTGTCGATCATGCGTCAACGCGGTTTCACCCTGCTGGAGATTCTGGTGGTGATGTTCATCATCAGCATCATCGTGGGTTTCGCCGTGCTGTCCATCGACAGCCGCGGCGGCGAAGACCGACTTCAGCGGGAAGCCGAGCGCATGCAGGCGCTGTTGTCTCTGGCCGCCGACGAGGCAATCCTTTTCGGCAGCCAGATGGGCGTGGACTTCACCCCCGAGGGCTATCGTTTCCTGCGGCTCCAGCAAGAGGGCTGGGTCCCGCTGGCCGGCGGACAGACCCCGCTGCGGCCCCGCCAGCTGCCGGATGGGGTGAAGCTGCGGCTGCTCGAGGCCGAGAGCAACAAGGACCGCTTCGACCCGCTGGCGCCGGGTGGCCCGAATGATGCGGCGACCGAAGAAGACGATAAGGATGAGGAGGAGCGTCGGCGGCCTGATCTGCTGTTGCTGTCCAGTGGTGAGATCAGCCCGTTCCAGTTCGAGCTGTTCTCGGAGGGCGTGGCCGCCCGTTATCTGTTCGAAGGCGAGATCACCGGCAAGATCGAGATGCGGCGGGAAACGCCGGCCGGCACATGAGGCGACGTCACGCCGGTTTCACCCTGGTGGAAGTGCTGGTGGCCACGGCGGTGCTGGCTCTGGCGCTGACCGTATTCATTACCGGCGGCACCCAGTATGCCGGCCACGCCCACTACATCCAGGAGAAGACCCTGGCGCAGTGGGTGGCCCGCAACCGCATGGTGGAATACGACACCAACCCGCAGTGGCCCGACACCGGCCGCGACGACGGCACGGTGGAAATGGGCGGCCGGGAATGGGAATGGCAATCGGAAGTCGAGGAAACCCAGGATCCGGTGGTCCGCCGGGTGGACATCCAAGTGTTTCCGGTCAATGCCGACACCGGCGATGTCGCCGATTCCCCGCTGACCACGCTCAGCGGCTTTCTTACACAGCCCGCCGGCACGGCCGGCGCCAGTACAACCACGACCCAGTGATGCACCGGACCCGCGGTTTCACCCTGGTCGAACTGCTGGTGGCCCTGGCGGTGTTCGGCATCATGGCGGCCATGGCCTATGGCGGCCTGACCAGCGTCATCGACACCCGCGAGGGCATCGATCGATCGCTGGCACGTACCCAGGATCTGCAGACCACCCTGTTCCGCATGCAGAACGATCTGGAACAGACCGTCAGCCGGCCGATACGGGATGCCTACGGTGATCCGCAGCCCGCCATGGTCGGGTCGGCCGACACCGGCATCGTGTTCACCCGCACCGGCTGGTACAACCCACTGCAGGTGCCTCGCAGCGATATGCAGCGGGTCGGGTACCGCATCGACGAGGACGACAACCTCATCCGCGTGCACTGGTCGGTACTGGATCAGGCCCAGGACAGCACCCCGATCGAGCAGACCATGCTCGAAAATGTGGATACCATCGAATGGCGCTATCTCGACGCCAACCGCGAGTGGGTGGACCGCTGGCCGCCGCAGACCGCTGCCGGCAGTCTCGCCACCGGCCAGGATCCGGACGCACCGCTGCCGATCGCGGTGGAACTGCGGCTGGACACCGACCACTGGCAGGACATCCGCTTCCTGTTCCAGATTCCGGGCGCGGAATCGTGAACCGGCAGCGCGGCGTGGCCCTGCTCACCGCCTTGATGGTGGTGGCCCTGGTAGCGATGCTCGGCGCCGGCATGCTCACCCGCATGAACATCGCCATGCACCGGGGCGGCAACCTGTGGCTGGATCAGCAGGCACTGTGGTACGCGGTCGGGGTGGAGAGCTGGGTGGGTGAAATCCTGCGCCGCGACCGCGAGAACAACCAGACCGACAGCCTGGAAGAGCCCTGGGCCCAGCCGGTGGACTATCTGCCAATCGAGGGCGGCGCCATTTCCGGCCGGGTCATCGACCTGCAGGGCCGGTTCAATATCAACAATCTGGCCGGCGGACAGGCCCAGCAGGCGCTGGACCAATTCATCCGCCTGGTCCAGCTGGTGAGCGAGACCGATGCCGTCACCGCCCGCGCCGTGGCCCAGAGCACCCGCGACTGGATCGACGCCGATATCCAGCCGACCCTGCCCGACGGAGCCGAGGACGACTACTATCTCGGCCTGTCGCCGGCCTACCGGACCGCCAACCGGCCGATGACCGACGTGTCCGAACTGCGCAGCGTGCGCGGGATGAACGCCGAACTGTTCCAGCGCCTGGCGTCCTACATCACCGCCCTGCCCACCGCCACGGCCATCAACGTGAATACCGCCCCCGCCCCGGTGCTGGCCTCCATCGCCGAGGGCATCGACTTGGCCATGGCCACCGATCTGGTGGAACAGCGCGAGGAAGCCGCGTGGGAAAGCGTGGAAGCATTCCTGCAGACCGAAACCCTGGCCGGGCGCGAGATCAATGCCGAGAATCTCAGCGTGGCCAGCAGCTACTTCATGGCCAGCGGCCGGGTATCGGTGGACCGGGTCAGCGTCTCTTTCGCCAGCGTGTTGCAGCGCGGCGACCGCGGCGGCACCCGGGTCATCCGGCATCAGCGCAATGCCCTGTAATAACGAACCCATGCAAGCAGCTTCAGGACGCCATCTGCCGGGACCCTACCGGCCGCCGAACGATCGGTTTCCGGTAGAATCGCGCCCGTGAGTGAATCCCAGGCCATTCTCGTTGACGCGCACGGTCAGCTGTACGCGGCGCAGGGCGACGGACTGGTGCCTGCCGAGCCCGCCGATCTGCCGACGGACGCGAGCCTGACCCTGGTCGTGCCCGGCGAGGACGTGCTGCTTTCGTCCGTGGATATCCCGCCGGTCCGCCAGGCCACCCGCCGCCGGCAGGCGGTGCGCTTCGCGCTGGAGGATCGGCTGGCGCAGCCGATCGACGAGCTGCACATCGCGATCGGCCCGCGCACCCCGGGGGGCGAATTCCCGGCGGCCATTGCCGCCCACGACTGCATGGAAGCCTGGCTGGCCGCGATCGGCGAGCGGGCCCCGCAGGTGGTGGCCATCGTGCCCGACTATCTGTGCCTATCTCTACCGCATGAGGGCGAGGCCGCCCTTTACCTGGGCGGCGACCGCGCGCTGGTCCGGATCGGTCCGTTCCGGGGGTTTTCCTGTGAACTCTCGCTGGCGCCGGCCCTGCTGCGGCGCGGCGATGAAGACATCCCCCTGCATGTCGCTACCGACGGCAGCGAAGCGGCCGAACAGGTGATCACACGGCTGCGCGACCGCGGGTTCACCGTGGAGGGCGCCACAACCGCCGTCCCCGCGACCAATGCCGCAAGTCTGCTGCACGCGGCCTCCATCCGGCCGCCTATCAACCTGCTGCAGGACATCTACGCCCCGCGCTCGGCCAGCGACGAATGGCTGCAGCCGCTGCGGCCGGGGCTGATCATGCTGAGCCTCTGGGTTGTTCTGCTGCTGGGCGGGCAGGCACTGGAATACCGCGAACTTGCACGCGAGCAGGCCCAGATGCGGGCCTTTGCCGAGGAACAGTTCCGGGCTGCATTTCCGGACGTGAACAACGTCAACAATCTTCGCCTGCAGGCCGAGAACGAAATCCGCCAGTTGCGCGCCCGTCAGGGCACGGCGGGTCTGTTCCCGTTACTGCAGGCCACCGCCGATGCAGTGGGCCCGGCTTCGGCGCTGTCGATCGAATCCTTCCAGTTCCGTAACGGCGAACTGTTCGTGAACCTGCGCGGCGACAGCGTGCAAAGCGTGGAAGTATTGCGCAGCGGTTTCGCCGACAACCGCGTGGCACGGCTGGAAATCGAAAGTGCCGATGCCGGTAACGACGGCGTCCAGATCCGGGCAAGAATCAGCCCGGCCGCATCATGAAGCAGTGGCTGAACAGCCTCGCCCCGCGCGAACGCCTACTGGTACTGGGTGCCGGACTGGTGGTGCTGGGAGCGGTGTTCTTTCTGGCCGTCTGGGAGCCCCTGTATCAGGGCTCGGCAGACCTCGAAACCGAAATCGAACGGGACCGCGAGCTGGCCGGCTGGGTGGCCGGCCTCAAGGATGAAGCCCAGCGTCTGCGCCAACAGGCAAGCCGTCAGTCCATCCAGGGCCGTGACGATTCACTGCTGTCGGTCATCGATCAGACCAGCCGCGAGCGTGACCTGGGTAACAGTATTCAGCGGATCCAGCCGGAAGGCGACGACCAAGCCGCCGTCACCGTGAACAACGCGGACTTCAATACCCTGCTCCAGTGGCTGCGCGAACTGCAGCAGCGCTATGGCGTGACCGTGGAAGCGCTTACCGTGAGCCGCAGCGACGACAGTGATGGCATCGAAGCGCGCATGACCCTGCAACGATCAACCGAATGAACTGGAAACTGGTTATCCTGGCCGGGGTGCTTGCCCTGGTGGTCGGCCTGGTCTGGCGGCTCCCCGCCACGGTGGCGTCGGGCTGGGTGCAGTCGGCGGTGCCCAACCTGACCCTGGCGGGCACCGAAGGCACCGCGCTGTCGGGCCGTGCGGGGCACGTACTCTACGAAGATATCGCGCTGGAAGATGTCTCCTGGCAGCTCCGCCCCCTGCGGCTGCTGATCGGCCAGGTAGCGGTACAATTGTCCACCGCCACCGATGTCGGCCGTATCGAGGCCTCACTGCGACGCGGCCTGAGCGGCAATCTGAGCGCCGGGCCGGTCAACGGCCAGGCCTCGCTGGCCTGGCTGGCCCGCCGGGCAGGCTATACCTTCGTGCCGCTCAGCGGCAGCCTGATCCTGGCGATCGACAACGCCGAACTCGACAGCGCCGGTCAGGTGCAGACGCTGACCGGGCGCGTCCAGGCGCGCGGCCTGCAATGGGATCTGCTCAAACCACCGGCACCGATCGGCAACTTCGTCGGCGTGGTCTCGGGCGAAGCGGGCGACCTGCAGCTGACCATCGAGGAAGCGGATGGCCCGGTGGATGTCGAGGGCCAGGCCAGCCTGGCCGCCAACGGCATCTACCGCCTCGATCTACGGCTGCGCGCCCGGGCCGGTGCCGACGATCGACTGAAAAAGCTGATCGACCAGCTCGGCCGACCGGACAATCAGGGCTGGTATCCGATCGTGGAGCGCGGCCAGCTGTAAGCTTTCAGACTGCCTGCCGGTGTGGATGGGCGGATTTCCCTCGCCGGACCACCCCTGCCACTAACGGACGCGCACGTCCTTGAAAGCGGAATCTACGCGCTGGCCGAAAACCGCGATTCCGGCAACTCGGACTGGTAGAGGTAGTCGCGGGCCAGCGGCACGCTATCGTTGGCATCCGCCATCTGACACTGGAACACCACCAGGTCACCCCAGGTGAACAGAGCCTCGCAGGCCTGCAGGTAGAACTCCCAGGTGCGGCAGAAGCGTTCGCCCAACCGGTCGCGGAACTCGCCGCGAACCGCCTGGAAGCGTTGGTGCCAGGCGCGCAGTGTCAACGCATAGTGGCGCCTCCAGACTTCCAGGTCGGACAGCACCAGCCCGCTGCGCTCCAGGGGACCGGCGACTTCGGACAGCGCCGGGATATAACCGCCCGGAAACACATGCCGTGAAATCCAGCTGTCGCTGTCCGCCGGCGGGCCGGACCGGCCGATGCTGTGCAGGAGTACCCGACCACCGTCGGCGAGCAGATCGGCAACCGTGCCGAAGAACACTGGGTACTGAGGCCGACCGACGTGCTCGAACATGCCCACGCTGACGATAGCGTCGTAACAACCCCGGTGCTCGCGATAATCGCGTAGGAAGAACCGCAGGCGATGATCCAGACCCCGCTCGGTCGCCCGCCGGCAGGACTCCCGGTACTGATCATCCGACAGGGTCAGGCCGTCGACGTGCACGTTGCGGGTCTCGGCCAGATAACGGCCCAGGCCACCCCAGCCGCTGCCAATGTCCAGCACCCGGTCGCCCGGCCGCAGACACAGCTTGCGGGCAATGTGCTCGCACTTGGCCTGTTGGGCCGCTTCCAGCGTCATGCCGGGACGCGGGAAGTAGGCGCAGGAATAATGCAGTTCAGGGTCCAGGAAACGCCGGAACAGATCGGCATCCAGATCATAGTGCGCCTGCACGTTGCGCCGCGCCCGGCGCCGTCCGTTGCGTTCGACCATCAGCCGATGCAGACGCCGTAGCAGGCGCGCGCCCGGCCCCTCGCTACCGCCGGAACCGGCCGGCGCATTGAGGAAGTACAGCTGGAAAAGCGGCAACAGGCCATGCCCCTGCGGCCACCAGTCGCCATCGACATAGGCGTCACCGAGAGCGAAATCGGGATTTCGCAGAACCCGGGTCAAAACCCGGTGATTACGCATGGTGATGGCGGCCTCAGGCTGGCCTTCACCCAGGCAGATGGTCTGCCCCGACTGCTGCAGATGAATGCGCAGGCAGCCCCGCTGAATCAGACGTTGCAACCAGTCCAGACGCATGACGTCGTTTCCGTGCCAATTCTGATATGTATCCCGGATTTGAAAAATACCATGGGTTTCCAGCGGCCGCCACCGACAGGCTTTGCGTAGAATGAAGCCATACTCACCGGGAGACACACCATCATGATAGGCCGTCAATCCATCGCCTTGTGGCTGGTCGCCGCCGTCGGCTTCGGCCTGATCGGTTACGGCGGCTATCTCTGGGTCAGTCACGAACCGCTGGACGAGGGCGGCGTCGATCTGGCCGTGGAGTTCGCCTATCAGGCGGACCTGGCCCGCATGCGAGCACAGGTCGAGGACTTCGAGGCCAGCGATCAGTGGGAGGAGACCCGCCGCGCGGCCCTGCGGGAAGAAGTGCTGAAATCGGTCAACGAACCCCGGGCACGCGGCCAATCGTTCATGATCGCCGGCGTAGGCGCGCTGATCTTCAGCGTGGGTCGGTTGTTCCTGGCGCCGTTGGCCCGGCGTTCGGATTCGGGCTGAACGCCCGCCAGCCACCCAGCATCGGGTAGTACAGTCCCAGCCGGATCGGCCGGTCCTCGAGCGCGGCAAACAGCTGGGCGTAGTCCTCGAGTTGCGCCCGGTAGCGCTGCTGTTCGCGGTCCAGAAAGGCCTCGGTGTTTCCGCCCTCGTGAGCCCCGGTCTTGTAATCGACGATCCAGCGCACGCCGTCGACGATAAAACAGCGGTCGATTACCGCGTGCACCAGTCGGTCGTCGACGAACCCCGACAGCGCGAACTCGCAGCGGGCCTGCTCGTGATCGGCCAGCAGCCAGCGGCCGTGCTCGTCGGCCAGCGTGGCAGCCACGGTCGCGTGCACCCGCTCGGCGAGCTTGCCCACCCGGTCGCGGGCGATGCCGGTTTCCGCCAGCGCCGCCGCCATGGCCGCGCGCTCCGCATCAAGACGAGTTCGATCCCAGTTCGCTAGACCGGTCTGGGCGATCCGCTGCAGCCAGCGATGCACCACGGTACCCACATGGCGGGCTTCCTGACCGGCCCAGTCGAACGCTACCATCCCGCCCGCAGCGGCCCGATCCGGCACCGGCACGGCCCCGACACCCAGCCCCGCCGGCGGGTTCGGCAGCTGCCAGTCCGCCACCAGACGGCGCGGCGGCGGCACCACCCGTTCCCGGCTGGACGCCGCGGTGCCGGGTTCCACGATCGCCGCCACCTGATCCGCCAGGGCCGGCCACAGTCGGGCGAGCAGACTGCCGGTGGCCGGCCTGCCGGCCTCGCCGTTGACGTGACCCAGCAGGTGCAGCCGCTGGCGGGCGCGGGTGGCCGCCACGTACAGCAGCCGTGTGTCCTCCAGGCGAGCCTTCTCCCGATCCAGACCCCGCAGGTAATCGGCGATCGGATCACGGCGCTGATCCACCCCGGCGATCGGGGCCAGCAGCAGCTCGCTGCGACCGTCACCGGCCAGACGATCCCCGGGCAGTTCGGTCCAGGCCAGCAACGCCGGGTCATCCTGACCGGTGCGGCGACCCAGCCCCGGCACCAGCACCAGATCGAACTCCAGCCCCTTGGCCTTGTGCAGGGTCATTACCTGGAGGTTGGGATCGGCCGCCGGGTCCGGCGGGGCGAAAAGCCGATCCACACGGTCGGCCAGCCGGGCGAAATCGGCGATGTCCCCGCCCTCGTCGAGGTCATCAACCAGATCGAAATAGGCCCCGGCCGCGTCCAGCGCTGCATGATCGTCCGCCGCCGCCGGCCCGCCCAGCGCCAGCCAGGTGCCCTCCACCCAGCGGCGCAGGCCGCGCCGGCCCCGCTCGGCCAGGGCATCGGCCAGCACCGCCGCCACCCGATCGGCACGTGATCGACTGGGCTTCGGCAGGAGTGCGCGGGCGTTGGCATCAAGCAGACGGGCGGGCACATTGGTGTCGTCATCACCCGGCGTCAGAGTGAGCAGATCGGTGAGGGAAAGCCCGCACCACGGCGCCCGCAGGATCGACAGCCAGCTGAGCCGATCACCCGGGTGCAGCAGCGCTCGGGTGAGCGCCTGGAGATCCCGCACCACCGGGCGGTCGGCCAACGCATCGAGCTCCACCGCCTGGGCGCGCAGACCGGCCGCCGCCAGCCGCGGCATCAGCCGCGCCACATGCGTGCGACCGCGGACCAGCACGGCAATGCGCACGGCCGGATCGGCCAACCGGGCAGCACGAATAATCTCGGTCATGCGGCCCGCCTCGGCATCCGGATCCAGGGCATCGAACACATGCAGGTGTACGGCATCGTCCGGCAGCGCCGGCTGCTGCGCCTCGGCCGGGGCATAGGCCACCGCCCCGGCTGCGGCATTCTCCTCCTCCGGCGCCGGCATCAGATCCGGAAACACTTGATTCACCCAGTCGATCACCCCCGCTTGCGAACGGAAGTTGGCGGTGAGGCGACAGAAACTTAGCGAAACACCCCCGAGGCCCTGGGCCGCCGCCTGGAGAAACAGCCCGACTTCCGCCTGCCGGAAACGGTAGATCGACTGCATCGGGTCCCCCACCAGGAACAGGGTCCGTCCGTCGTCGGCCTCCCAGCCGGCCACCAGCTGTTCCAGTAACCGGAACTGGGTCAGCGAGGTGTCCTGGAATTCATCCACCAGCAGATGCCGGATTCGATGATCCAGCGCCAGCGCCAGATCGGTGGGCGCCTCGGGGCTGCCCAGCGCGCGCTGGGCACGCAGGGTCATCTCGATGAAGTCGACCTCCCCCCGTTCCGCGAATACCAGCTGCAAATGCCCCGCAGCCAGCTTGAGCAGCGTCAGCAATGCCTCGATCAGCGACCACTGCGCGTCGGTGTAGCCGGCCGGCGGCAGGGCGGGAACCGCGGCCAGCGCCTCGATCAGGCCGGGGGCGGCGGCGAGCTCCTCGATCAGCGCCGTCATCCGGGCCTTCATGTCCTTCGCCAGATCCGGATCCGCCGAATCGCCGGGCGCAATGAAGCCGATACTGCGATCCACCCGCTTGCGCCAGCCCGGATCGGGCGGCTTGGTTATCAACAGGCTGCACAGTCCCTGCCACAGGCGCAAACCCTCCGGATCGGCCTCGGGCAGGCCACGCAGGCCGCGCAATGCCGCCACCGGATGGTCGCCCTGCCCGCTCGCATCCAGATTGGCCGCGGCGTAGCGGGCCAGCGTCGCCAGTTCGGCGACGCAGGCGCCGGGCACCCGGTCGATCACCCGATCGAGCCCGACGCAGAGTTGCCGCCGCAGCCCCGCCTCCAGCTGCGGCCGGGTCAGCCGCAGATCGCTCTCGTCGGCCACCAGCCGCAGCCACTGATCGCGGCGGCCGAGCATGCCGGCCAGCAGGCCCTCTACGCGATCCAGATCGTTGCCCATGTGGGTCAGCAGCCTGGCCACCGCGTGCCGCCACTCGTGGCCGCGTTCGAGCTCACCCAGAAGCCGGCGGGCTGCCTCGTGGTAGAGCTCGGCCGGGGCCTCGGCGATACCCGGCTGCGCGCCGAAGGCCGACAGCATCGGCATCTGTCGGGTAATGCCGGCACAGAGGGCGTCCAGGGTCTGAATTCTCAGACGCCCGGGATAGGCGGTCAGATCCCAGCCCCCGGCATCGCTGTGCCGGGCGGCCGCACGGGCCAGCGCATGGGTCCGGCGATCATGCTCGGCCGCCGGTTCCGGCCCGTCCGCCGCCTCCATAGCCGCGATCAGGCGCTGGCGAATTTCTCCCGCGGCCTTGCGGGTGAAGGTCAGCGCGACCACCTCCTCGGGCTCATCCACGGTGGCCAGCAGCGCGAGAAACCGCTGGATCAGTAGCGCCGTCTTCCCCGAGCCGGCCGGGGCCTGGACGATCAGGCTGCGGCCAGGATCGATGGCCCGAGCCCGCTCCGCGGTATCGGCGGTCATCGGGCTGCCTCCGCCGGGTCGGCTTCTTCCTCGACCGCGCCCGCCCCGTGAATACGACAGAAAGTGGCGAGATCACAGGTGCGGCAGGTGGTGCTGCCGTTCTTCGGGTCCACCGCCGCCTCGCCGTGCCGGAATGCCGTCGCCAGGCTGGTGAGCACCGCCTGCCAATCATCGAGTTGCTGCGTCCAGTCCGCGGCCGAACGGTGCTGCGCGCCTGCCGGGCCATCGTCGCCGCAGATCATCCCGCAGAAGCCCGGGTCGTCGGCCCGGACGCGTGCCGCCAGCACGCCGGTCACCGGGCTGTCCGCCACCAGGGCGTATACCGGCAGCTGCGGCTGATCGGGACGCTCACCCTCGAGGAACGCAGTGCCGGCGATGCGCCCGGTCTTGTAGTCGATCACCAGATGGTTGCCACCACGCAGCCGGTCGATCCGATCCAGCCGCAAGCTGATCGACAGGCCGGCCAGCTCGATGGTGCGGGGCTGCTCGCGCGCCACCACTGTGAACGGCGGCCGCTGTTGCTCCTGCGCCAGCCAGGTTCGCAACAGGCGCTGCAGGGTATCGGCCTCCACTGCCCTGAGCCGGTCGGTGTAGGTACGCGGGCGCCGACGGGCAAGGCGTTCCACGGCATCGGCCACCACCTCGGCAATCAGGCCTTCCAGCGCCACGCTGTCGCGCGACAGCAGCGTGCGCTGGTCTCCCAGCTGGCGCCACAGCCGCTCCAGCGCCTGGTGGACGAGCTGCCCGCGATCGCGGGCATCCGGCCCGGTACGCGGTTCCTCGAGAGCTCGCGCGGCAAGGCGATACCGAGCCACTGCCTGGAATGGACAGGCGGACTGCGATGCCAGCACCCCGGTGCCGCCGTCCACCGGCCCGGCCGGAAACGCCGGCACGCTGTCGTCACGAAAGAACTCGATTGCCTGGCAGGCATGAACGAGATCGCGAAAATCCAGCAGACCGGAGGCATGCGACGGGTGCTCGCGAACCGGCCAGTGCCGGATCAGCGGGCTGGGTCCAGTAGCGCGGTCCTCGCGGCGGGCCGGATGGCTGACCACCAGATGCGTAGCCGAGTCCTGCAAACGGGCCAGCTGACGGCGGGCATAGGCGAGTTCCCGGGCCGGGGTGGCGTGAGGCATGTCCGCCTGGCGCTGGCGCTGCAGCGGCAGCCAGGGGTTGGGCCACGCGGGGACCGGCCAGCGTTCGTCGTCGACGCCCACCACCCACAGGTAATCGAAGGTCTGGCCGGCGGCTTCCAGTGGCCCGAGCACCTGAATAGGCCGATCCGGCTGGCGGGGCTGGAACGGCAGCTCCGAGGCCATCCGCTGCAGGCGGGCGAGTGCCGGTTTCACCGCCATCGGTTCCGCGACCGGGTCCAGCGAGGCGAAACGATCCAGCAGCCCGCCCCAGGCCTCGGTGACCTGAAACTCGTCGCTGGTCAGCGACCGCTGGCCCGGCCAGTCGGCGGCGGTCAGGCACTGGGAAAAGCGGGCCGCCCAGGCGCCGGGGTGCTGGCGCCCCGCCGATTCCCGGTGATGCACGAACAAGCGTTGCAGCAGATTCACGAAATGCGGGGCCACGGCCTGATCTGCGATATCGGTCTGCGCCCGCGCCATGCCCAACAGATCCGACAGCCAGATCTCCCGCTCGCCGCGACGGCGCAGGCGTGCATCCAGTCTGGCCCGGGCGTCCGCCTCGGCCAGGCCGCCCTCTAGATAAGGCGAACGCAGCAGCGTGCCGAGTTCGTTGCAGTCGATCACGCCGGTCATCAGCTGCAGGATGTTGAACGCCCCGCGCACCAGCGGATAGCTGTCCAGCGGCGGCCCCAGCGACACATTGAAGGCGCGTTCGGCATGCGGCTGCCCCGGCAGCACCCGACCGGGATGGAGGATGTCAGCAAACACCCGCATTACCCGCCGCCGCTGGGACGCCAGGTCGCCGACCACCACGCCGATGCGCGCCGCCGGATCGGCCTGCAGACACGCCCGCGCCCATGCGGCGGCCTGAGCCAGCTCGCCTGCCTCGTCGGCGAGCGTCAGCCACTCTGCGGACTGATTTCGCGCGACCGGATCATGCCGGGTCACGGTCACGCCGGCACGGGTCATGGCATCAAGCAGGCGTTGCTGCTGCGGAGCCAGCTCGTCGATACCCGCCAGGATCACGGTGATCGGCAGCAGCAGCTGGTCACGCTGTATGCGTTCCGCCAGCGCCGCCGGCAGCCGAGCCTCGTCCAGCCAGCCATGCCGGTCGCACTGCTGTTCGAAGCGCCGAGCCCAGCGGCCGAAGGCGCGGGCATCGTCACCCACCGGGTCATCCGGGGCCGGAATCCCGATCTCCCAGTCCCGGGCCAGTTGCCAGGCTTCCGCCACCTGTGCCGCCGTGCTGCCGATACCGAGCAGGCCCTCGCCAATACCGGACTCCCGGATGACCCGCTCCCAGACCAGCCGCGTCTGGGTGGCGTCCAGCAGGATGCGCGGAGAACGCTCGGCGTGGCTGCCTTGCCACAGCGATATCAGCCACGCGCCCCAGGGCAGGATGGCCGGCGTGGCCCAGGCGCGCCGGCCGGCGGCCTGCTGGTGACGAGCATAGTCGTCCTGCAGCGCCCGGGCCAGGCGCCGGTTGCCGGTTACCAGCACCGCGCCGTTGTCCAGGCCTTCGAGCAGTTTCTGATCCATCGCGGGTCCGGCTGACAGCTGTCTGAGTCTATCAGCCGGGCGCAGGATCGCCGATGCGTTAGTCTGTGCTTACCGACGCAGCCAAAGCCCCCTACATTCATTGGTTGTCCGGTCGCAGCGCTCGATCGCTGCGTCCAGGTTCAAATTGCGGGATGCTATCGCGCCGCCTGCAACCGGATTCGCCCAGACGGGGCCTCAATCGATGTCCACTGCTGATTGCCGCGAGCCAGCCCGAATCGACCTGCATACCCATTCGACCGCCTCTGACGGCACGCTGACGCCGGCGGCACTGGTACAGGCGGCGCATGCCGGCGGAGTGCGTGCCCTGGCGCTGACCGATCACGATACCGCGGACGGTCTGGGCGAGGCGAATATCGCCGCTGCCGAGTTGCATCTGCGGTTGGTGCCCGGCGTCGAGATCTCCGTCACCTGGGAAAAGCGCACGTTGCACATCGTCGGGCTCGGCTTCGACGCCGCGCATCCGGGCCTGCGGGATCTGCTTGCGGACCTGCAGCAATGCCGCGCCGCGCGGACAGATGCCATGCTGGAACGCCTCGACCGAATCGGCGTAGCGCGGGCCCGGGAACGCATCGAAGTGCTGGCGGCCGGTGGCCAGATCACGCGGGCGCATTTCGCGCGGCTGCTGATCGAGGACGGTCGCTGCCAGACCACCAAGCAATGCTTCAAGCGCTTTCTGAACCCCGGTAAACCGGCGTACGTCAACGCGACCTGGGCCGGACTGCAGGAAACAGTGAGCCATATCCACCAGGCGGGCGGCGTGGCGGTGCTGGCCCATCCCCTGGCCTACAACATGACCGGCGCCTGGCGGCGGCGCATGCTGGACGCCTTCCAGGCCGCCGGCGGCCGGGCAATGGAGGTGGTCTGTGGCAACAGCACCCCGAACGGCATTGCACAAATGGCCGAGGCGGCCACCGGCCGCGGACTGCTCGGATCGGTGGGCTCCGACTTTCACAGCCCGGATCAGCGCTGGCTGCGTCTGGGCCGGCCGCTCACTCTGCCTGCCGCGGTCGCACCGGTATGGGACGACCCGGCGCTGGCCCGCTGGTTCAGCGAAGCACGAGACATTTCCCGCTAGGCGCCCCGCACCCCCGGAACTCGCCACAAGCATGGCGACAAATCAGGCCCGAAACCCAAAGGCACGAGGCCCGTTTAAGTTGTGCAATCACAGAATCTCAAGCGAACCAAACTAACCATGAAGCCCTTTTCGCACCGATATCATGGCTCTGCCCCCGGCACGGCCTTGGGCGAGGCGAGGGTTTCGGTGGCTGGCCTGCCGGCTCCCGCTACCGCCCCTCAATCCGATTTCGACTGCCCCGAGGGATATTAGTATCGGTCGCGAGAAATATTGTTGTTGGACGGTGTAGCCGATTGATTTTTAACTTATGTTCCATACATCGGCTCGAGCGGGCAACCGGACAGGCGGAATACCACCCGACAAGCCATACCCGGGCGGTGCTCATCAAATGATCCAGATCAATTTCACCACTCGACAACGCTCATACGTTTCATCAACTAGGTAACGGTATTAGGAGTTGACTAATGAGTGGAAAAATTCTTGTTCCGATCGATCTCAATCACGAGGCCGTGATACAGGGTGTATTGCAGCAGGCAAAGGAGATCGCAGGCGTTCGCGACGCGACCATCGATCTACTGACGGTCGTGCCAGATCTCGATATGGGGGTCATGCCTTACATATCCCGCGATCAGGTGGAGTCTCTCACCAACACTGCTCAGAAGCGTCTGGAAGACGTCGCCCGAGAGCAACTCGGTAACGCATTTGAATGGAAGGCTGACGCCGTGATGGGCCGAATCGCACGGACTATTATCGACATCGCAGAAAAGCGTGACGCGGACCTAATCATCATGGCCTCGCACAATCCAGCGTTTTCCGACCTGTTGTTCGGTAGTGTAGCCAGCCAAGTCGTCAGGCACGCCAAGCGCTCGGTGCTGATTGTGCGACCGAATGCAGCCGAATCCTCCGAAAAAGACAATCACGATAGCGTCTAGCAATAAGCAAGGTGGCACCCCCGAGTTGCTCCCGACATCGAGACGTAGGGACCGGGTCAAGGCTAGGCCATTGGCGTTCGGTTACTGATGATCTGTGCCAAACAGCGGATCACGCGGGTACTGGGCAGCGACAGGTCGATCTCCATGCCCAGGCCCTGGCGGTTGTGGTCATCCAGCACGTTGAGCACCCGGAAGCTGCGGCCGTCGGCGAGCTGGTCGTGCAGGAAGTCCATCGACCAGACCTGGTTGATGGCCCTGGGCACCGTCAGCGGCTCGGGCCGGTCGCGTTTCAGGCGCTTTTTCGGCTTGATCCGCAGGTTCAGTTCCAGCTCGCGGTAGATTCGATACACTCGCTTGTGGTTCCAGCCATAGCCCTTGACGTTGCGCAGGTACAGAAAGCACAGACCAAAGCCCCAGTTGCGCTGGTTGTGGGTCAGCCGGATCAGCCAGTCGGCGATGCGTGCGTTGTCCGCTGACAGCCGGGGCTGGTAGCGGTAACAGGTCGGGCTGATCGACAGGGCCGCGCAGGCCAGCCGGATGCTCACGCCCCCGGACGGCGACGATTTTTCGGGCCATCTCACGCCGCTGAGATGGCCTTACCATTTTCCCTCGATCACCTCCTGACGAATCTCGGCCTTGACGGCGGTTTTCGCCCTCAAGCTCCTTGAGCCGCTTCATCAGCGCGGCGTCCATACCGCCGTACTTGCTGCGCCATTTGTCGAACGTCGCACGGCACAACTCGGGCACCGGCACGCCGTTTTCGGCCTGCTTGAGAATCGCCAGGTTCTGGCTGTCGCTGTATCGGGATTTCTTCACGCAGAACCTCCTCGGTCCAGATTGCGAGAAAATTCCGCTTCTAAACAGCGCTGATTTCCAGGGGGATTACCCCGCGGCCTCATCGATTCGGTAACATCGCGCGGTCGATTACCGAGTTGTCGCGGTCACTCCCGGCCTTCCCGCATCCGGCTTGCCATGATGCCGATATCGAAAAGTTCGCGTCGGTGCAACGCGAAGAGTTCAGAGGTGGAAACCGTGACCCCCGGCGGGGTCGCCGCGACCTGCAGCAGGCGCTCCACCGCAGACTCGACGTACGCCGCCCACTGGATTATCGACTCAACGTCGACGCTTGCCAACGTCGGCGATCGTGCGGAGAGCCAGGCCTCCGGCCGCGGAATGTGAACATCGTCATCGACTCGTGCCAGAATCTTGCGAGTTCCCACGTCCAGGCGCTGCTCGCGTGCCGCCAGATATCCCAGGAGAAGTTCTGCCGACGCCGTGTCGGCGACGCCACGCATATCCCGATACGCGGCCTCAGCACGCTGGTGGATGACGGCCACCCAGCGGACAAGATCACTCAGGGTCCATTCGTACTCGACACTCATTCCAGGCTCTCCGCAGCATTCGCACGCAATATCCCTGACAGTCATGCCCCGATCATTGATGCAGATCAGCTTCGCGGAAACTGATGCAGGTCAACGATGCCGCGGTGAGCCC
>NZ_JAVRIB010000020.1:0-31882 GCF_031846275.1 Spectribacter hydrogenoxidans | reverse complement strand
GATTGGTGCGGACGAGACATTCAACGGAACCTGGCCATTCAAGCCGAATTTCACCGAAGCGCCGGGCTTTCGGATGCATTACGTCGACGAGGGACATGGGGAGCCCATTCTGTGCCTGCACGGCGAGCCGACGTGGGGCTACCTTTACCGGAAGTTTATCGGGCCATTGTCCCGAACGAATCGCGTCGTCGTGCCCGACCATATGGGGTTCGGGAAGAGCGAGACCCCGCAGGATCGTATCTACACGCTAAGGACGCATGTCGAGAATGTGACCGCACTGATCAACGAACTCGAGCTCGACGATATCACCCTGGTCATTCAGGACTGGGGCGGCCCCATGGGCGGCGCATTGCTGGCAACGATGCCCGATCGGGTGAAGCGCGTATTCGTCATGAACACGCTGGTCTATCCGTTCTGCGATACCGCGCCGCACTTCGACAAGCTGATGAGCTCCAACTGGTTCCGGTTCGTGAACAGCGATGTACACGAGCCGGTTCTGAGAAACCTTGGCTATACAACGTTGAGCGTCATGAAGCTGATGGGATTCCAGAACGGTTCGAATATAACCGACGATTGGGTCAGGGCCTATTCGGCGCCGTTTGAAACAACGGAAGAATGCATCGGTGCAGTCGAGTTTCCGCTTGATATTGCAACCGGGCGATTCCCGTACCTGGATCAGCCGAGCGAAGAACTGGTTGAGAGGGTCAAGGCGAAGCCGGCCATGCTGGCAAACGGCATGAAAGACAGGGCCGTTCCACCGGAAGTATCCATCGGCACGTTCCGGGAAGCCTTCGGGAACCAGCCTGTTGTAGAACTTACGAATGCCGGCCACTTCTGTCAGGAGGACGCACCGGAAACACTGATTGCACTGATCCAGGAGTTCGTGCAGAGCCGTTAGGGCTGCAGGTCCGTCATCGGTTGCCAAAGCTGATTCGGGCGGGAGCCACGGCTATCGTCGGTAATTTTCACGATATACCGAGAATCGACTTCCCCACCTCATCTTATCGGCTATCGGCCCGCGCGGCCTGCACCTGCCGAAACCCCCGTGGCAGGAAGCGACCACGACTAGCTCGAGCACCGCGGTAGTTGTCCCGGTCGCCCGGCTTGACGTTCAGATGCCGCTTGCCGCTGTAGATTACCAGCGTGGCATCGGCGGGTAACGTGCACCAGGCGGTGACGATGTCATCGCCCTTCACGGCGATCAGCTTGTTGCCCTTGCCCTTGGCCAGTTCGGGCAGTTCGTCGAGGCCAATGCAGAGCATACGGCCCTCGGCAGTGATCAGGCAGAGTTCCTGGTCGCCGGCGTCGACAGGGCCCAATGGGGGCAGGACGGCAGCCCCCTTGGGCACGGAAAGCGCGGCCTTGCCGGCGCGGTTGCGCGAGGCCAGTTCACCCAGCCTAGCGACGAAACCGAAGCCCGCATTCGAACCCAGCACGAAGCGTTGCTCGGCGTCGCCCATCATCACGCCCACGAAGGCGGCGTTGTCCGCGGGGCTGAGCCGGCCGGTCAGGGGTTCGCCCTGCCCGCGGGCCGAGGGCAGCTTGTGGGCGGCCAGGCTGTAGCTGCGGCCGGTGGAGTCGAGTACGGACAGGAGTTGATTGGATTTCCCGCGCGCGGCGGCCAGGAATTCGTCGCCGCTCTTGTAGCTGAGCGATTCGGGGTCGGTCTCGTGCCCCTTGGCCGAACGGATCCAGCCCTGGAGTGAGAGCGCCACGGTAATCGCTTCGCTGGGTAGCAGGTCGGATTCATCCAGGGCCTTCGCGTCCCCGCGTTCGACCAGTTGCGTGCGGCGGTCGTCACCGTATTTCTCCGCCGCCGCCTCGATTTCACCGGCAATCAGCTTGTTGAGCCTGGCCCTGGAGCCGAGCGTGGCTTCGAGCTTCTTGCGTTCGGTTTCCAGTTCGTCGCGTTCGCCCTGGATTTTCTGCTCTTCCAGGCGCATGAGGTGGCGCAGGCGCAGATCGAGGATGGCGTCGGCCTGGACGCCGGTGAGGCTGAAGCGGGCCATCAAGGCCTTTTTCGGATCATCCTCGTAGCGGATGATGGCGATGACCTCGTCGATGTTGAGATAGGCCACCAGCAGGCCTTCCAGCACATGCAGGCGATCGATCACCTGATCCAGCCGGTGCTGCAGGCGCCGGCGGACGGTTTCGGTGCGGTAGGCCAGCCATTCCGTGAGCACGTCGCGCAGGTTCTTGACCTGCGGCCGGCCATCCAGGCCGATCATGTTGAGATTGGTGCGAAAGCCCTTCTCCAGGGCGGTGGTGGCGAACAGGTGTGCCATCAGCTGCTCGGCATCCACCCGTTTGGAGCGGGGCACGATAACCAGGCGGGTGGGGTTCTCGTGATCGGATTCGTCACGCAGGTCCGTGACCATGGGCAGCTTCTTCGCCGTCATCTGCCCGGCAATCTGCTCCAGTACCTTTCCTCCGGAAACCTGGTACGGCAGGGCCGTAATCACGATGTCGCCGTCGTCCTCCTGGGTCCAGACCGCGCGCAGCCGCAGATTGCCGTTGCCAGTGCGATACACCTCGCGGATTTCCTCGGCCGGGGAAATCAGTTCGGCGCCGGTCGGGAAATCCGGGCCCTGGATGTACTGACATAGGGTGTCGAGGTCGGCCTTCGGCTCGCGAATCAGATGTACACAGGCCGCCGCCACTTCACGCAGGTTGTGCGGCGGCACATCGGTGGCCATGCCCACGGCGATGCCGGTGCCGCCGTTGAGCAACACGTTCGGCAGTTGCGCCGGCAGGGTCATCGGTTCATCCAGGGTGCCGTCGAAATTCGGCGCCCAGTCCACCGTGCCCTGCCCCAGTTCGGACAGCAGCAGGCTGGCGTAACCGGACAGCCGGGATTCGGTGTAGCGCATGGCCGCGAACGATTTGGGATCGTCGGCCGTGCCCCAGTTGCCGTGGCCGTCGACCAGCGGATACCGGTAGGTGAACGGCTGGGCCATGATCACCATGGCCTCGTAGCAGGCCGCGTCGCCGTGCGGATGGAACTTGCCGATCACGTCGCCCACGGTGCGCGCCGCCTTCTTGGGCTTGGAGGCGGCCGACAGGCCCAGCTCCGACATCGAGTAGATGATGCGCCGCTGCACCGGCTTGAGGCCGTCCCCGACATGCGGCAGGGCCCGGTCGAGAATCACGTACATGGAATAGTTCAGGTACGCCTTCTCGGCGAAGGATTTCAGGGCCTGGCGTTCGGATTCGTCGTCGGTTTGATCGGTCATGGCGGGTTATTGGCTGCCTTCAGTCGAGCAATTCGGCCTCGTGGCCCTTGGCTTCCAGCCAGGCACGGCGGTCGCCGGCGCGTTTCTTGGCCAGCAGCATGTCCATCAGTTCGTCCACATCCGCGGATTCCACCGTGAGCTGCACCAGCCGGCGGGTCTCCCGCGCCATGGTGGTTTCACGCAACTGCAGGGCACTCATTTCGCCCAGGCCCTTGAAGCGGGTGACGCTGACCTTGCCCTTGCGCTTCTCGGCCTTGATCTGGTCCAGCCGGCCCTCGCGTTCATCATCGTCCAGGGCGTAGAACACGTCCTTGCCGACGTCGATGCGGTAGAGCGGCGGCATCGCAACGAACACGTGCCCCTTTTCCACCAGTGGCCGGAAATGCTTGAGAAACAGCGCGCACAGCAGGGTGGCGATATGCAGACCATCGGAATCCGCGTCCGCCAGGATGCAGACCTTGCCGTAGCGCAGGCCGGTGAGATCCAGCGCGCCGGGGTCGACCCCCAGCGCCACGGTGATGTCGTGGATTTCGTTGGAGGCCAGAATATCGCCAGGGTCCACTTCCCAGGCGTTGAGAATCTTGCCGCGCAGGGGCATGACTGCCTGGAAATCGCGATCCCGGGCCTGCTTGGCCGAGCCGCCGGCGGAATCGCCCTCCACCAGGAACAGTTCGGTGCGGGCCGGGTCGTCCGACACGCAGTCGGTGAGCTTGCCCGGCAGCGCCGGACCGGAGACCACCCGCTTGCGGGTGACCTTCCTGGCCGATTTCACCCGCCGCTGAGCATTGCCGATTACCAGTTGCGCCAGGGCCTCGCCGGTTTCCGAATGCCGGTTGAGCCACAGCGAGAACGCGTCCTTGACCACCCCGGACACGAATGCCGCGCAGGCCCGTGAGCCCAGGCGCTCCTTGGTCTGGCCGGCGAACTGCGGGTCGGCCAGCTTCACCGACAGCACGTAGCTGCAGCCGTCCCAGACGTCTTCCGGAGTGATCTTGAGCCCGCGCGGGGTCAGGTTGCGAAACTCGCAGAACTCGCGCAACGCCTCGGTCAGTCCCGCGCGCAGGCCGTTGACATGGGTGCCGCCACCAACGGTGGGAATCAGGTTGACGTAGCTTTCGAACAAGCCGTCGCCGCCTTCCGGAAGCCAGGTCAGCGACCAATCCACCGCTTCCCGCTCGGCCTCGAAACTGCCGCCGAAGGGTTCGTCCGGCAGACGCACCGCCTCGCCCAGCTCGCTGGTGAGGTATTCGGCCAGGCCCTGCTGGTAGCACCAGGTTTGCGTGTCCCCGGCTGCCTCGTCGGTGAAGGTGACCGTCAGGCCCGGGCACAGCACCGCCTTGGCCCGCAGCAGATGGGTGAGACGCGGGATCGCGAAACGCGGGCTGTCGAAATAGCTCGGATCCGGCCAGAAACGCAGCGCGGTACCACGCCGATTGCGGGGGACGGTGCCGGTCTCGGTCAGCGGGCTGGCCGGCTCGCCGCCGGCGAATCCGATGGCGTAGGCCTTGCCGTTACGCCATACCTGCACGTCCAGCCGGGTGGACAGGGCGTTGACCACCGACACCCCCACCCCGTGCAGGCCGCCCGCGAAGCGGTACTGCTTGTGCGAGAACTTGCCGCCCGCGTGCAGCCGGGTAAGGATCAGTTCCACGCCGGGCACACCGTGGTCGGGGTGCAGGTCCACCGGCATACCGCGCCCGTCATCGGTCACCGACATCGAGCCGTCGTCATGCAGCACCACATCGATGCGTTTGGCATGGCCAGCCAGGGCCTCGTCCACGCTGTTGTCCACCACCTCGGCGGCCAGATGGTTGGGCCGGGCGGTGTCGGTGAACATGCCGGGCCGCTTTCGCACCGGATCCAGGCCGGACAGGACTTCGATGGCGGCGGCGTCGTAGCTGTTGGTCATGACAGGCGCGTGGGTTGACTGGCGCGGGACGTTAAGCCAAGCCCGGGCGCGCGGCAAGCTCGCCCTCCCCCGGCCCGCTTCGCAACCGTTACAATTCGTCCGACGCCATCCCCACCGCTGCCGCGCATGACTGACTCCGAAAGCCCGGACCAGAACGACGAGCTCGCCGCCTTTGAGACCGCGATGAATGAGCTCGAATCGCTGGTGGAGTCACTGGAATCCGGCGAGATCGGGCTGGAGGAATCCCTGGCGCGGTTCGAAAAGGGCGTGGCGCTGGCGCGCCGTTGCCAAGCCGCGCTGAAAAGCGCCGAGTTGCGGATAGAGCAGTTGCTCGAGGACGACCAGGGCGGCCGGCTGGCCGAGTTCGAGGATCCCGAAGCCTGATGTCGTTCGCGGACGCGGTCGCCGACTACCGCCAGCGGCTGGACCGGGTGGTCGACGGCTGTCTCCCGCCGGCCAGACAGCACCCCGCCCGCCTGCACGAGGCCATGCGTTACGCCATACAGGGCGGCGGCAAGCGGCTGCGGCCACTGCTGGTCTATGCCACCGCCCGCGCGGTGGGCGAGCGGGACGAACGCGTGGACGCCGCAGCTGCGGCGGTGGAGATGGTCCATGCCTACTCGCTGGTTCACGACGATCTGCCGGCCATGGACGACGATGACCTGCGCCGCGGCAAGCCCACCTGCCACCGGGCTTTTGACGAGGCCACAGCCATTCTGGCCGGCGACAGCCTGCTGACGCTGGCCTTTCAATTGCTGGCGCAGGACCAAACCACCGAGCCGGCCGTTCGCGCGGCCCGCGTGGCACACCTCGCGATGGCGTCCGGCTCCCGCGGCATGGCGGGGGGACAGGCAATGGACCTGGCGGCAACCGGTCAGAGTCTGAATCTGGCAGAAGTCGAGGATATGCATATCCACAAGACCGGCGCGCTGATCCGGGTGTGCGTGTTGCTGGCCTGCGAGGGGGCGTCGCTGCAGCCGGAAGTGTTTTCGGGTCTGGATCGCTACGCCAAGTGTCTTGGCCTAGCGTTCCAGATCCAGGATGACGTGCTCGACGAACTGGGCGACACCGACACCCTGGGCAAGCAGAGTGGCGCCGACCGGGCGCGGCATAAACCGACCTATCCTTCGGTGGTCGGTCTGTCGACCGCCCGGCAGCGGGCGGCGGAACTGGTGACCGAGGCGCGGGCGTCGCTGGCCGGACTCGACGAACGGGCGGACGGCCTGCACTGGCTGGCACAGCGGGTGATCGAGCGCGAGCACTGACCGCAGCGCGTCCAGACGCCGGTCGCGGGGCATGAATCCGAGGGCCCTCAGTCGCTGCAACGGTCGAACTTCAGTCGAATGCCATCCTTGCCCTGCCAGTTGTTCGCGTATCGGGCGGGAAAACAGGCCAGGGACGCAAGACCCCAGGCGCTCAGATCCGCCGGCCGGGCTTCAAGCCGCTTCTCGATGGCATCCGGCAGACCGGCAAAGAAGTCCAGCCCGGTTTTCGCCTCGATCTCGTCCACGGTGATCAGGAACTGGTCCAGGCGTTCGTCGCCCCGGACGTGCTGGGGCACCAGCAACGCCAGGGCACGCAGCCCGTCGGCGGTGCGATCCAGCCAGATGCGGTAGAAGGCATCCGGCACGTCCACACCGGAGTCGGTCCAGGTGCGATCGGCATCGAACACCGGGCCCACCGTGACGTTCAATTCGTCCCAGCGCCGCGCCAGGTGATCGACCTCGATTTCCTCCAGCCGCTGCCACACCAGCTGGTTGAGCCGGGGCCGCTGCAGAACGATATTGGTCATCAGGAACGATTGCCGCTGAGCGGCCGGGCCGTGGAGATTGCTGATCAGGTAGTTCGGCGCGAGGTGGCCCCGGTCGAAGCCGGTATCGGTAAAGTCACGGTACTGGATGGGACGTCTGACTCGCGGGTCGGCCTCGAATCGCGGCCGATCCAGATGCCGCCGCTCGCCGATCGGTCGGGCCTGGTAGACCACCCATACCGGCGCGCCCCTGTGGCCGGCATACCCGACCACGAATCCGCGGTTGTTGAGAATCTCGACGCCGCCGGTAACGCCCGGTGCCTCGGGCAGTCCACCCGGCAAACCCGGCCCCGCCAGCGCCTCCCCACCCTGGCCGCAGCCGATGGCGGACAGCAGCAGGCCGACACCCAGAAGCCGCCGTGAACCCCCGCGCGCAAGCGCGGTCAGACAGCGTAATGAAGTTACCATCGCGTGCACCCGGTAATGGTATCCTCGGGCGCAACGCAATACGACGAGGAACTGGAAACAATGGCTAACGAGCGCTTGGCGTCACTCGGACAGGTACAGGCTTCCCCGGAAGCCGCGAAGGTCCTGCGCAATACCTACTGGCTGCTATCGCTGACGCTGCTGTTCTCGGCGGCGGTGGCCGGCACGGCAATGGCGATCAACGCGCCGCATCCGGGCCTGATCATCACCCTGGTGGGCTACTTCGGCCTGCTGTTTGCCGTCGAAAAGACCAAGAACAGCGGCTGGGGTCTGGTCACCGTATTCGCCCTGACCGGTTTCATGGGCTACACCATCGGGCCGATTCTCAACGCCTACATGGGCGCGTTCGCCAACGGCGGCGAGATCGTGATGACGGCCATGGGCGGCACCGGCGCCATCTTCCTGGGCCTGTCGGGCTACGCTATCGTCTCCGGTCGCCGCTTCAACCAGTGGGCCGGCGCCCTGTTCGTGGGCATCCTGGTGGCATTCGTACTCGGCCTGGGCGCGGTGTTCTTCCAGATTCCGGCACTGTCGCTGGCGGTATCGGCGATGTTCGTGCTGCTGATGTCGGGCCTGATTCTCTACCAGACCGGCGAAATCGTGAACGGTGGCGAGACCAATTACATCAGCGCCACGGTCACGCTGTTCGTATCCATCTACAACCTATTCCTCAGCCTGCTGCACCTGCTGGGCGCATTCATGGGCGAAGAATAGACCGACGCACGCGTCACGTTGCGAACAAAAGGCCGGCGCCAACGCGCCGGCCTTTTTTGTTTGTGTTCGGTGTCGAGAGGATCGCCACGCCCGCTTCCGCAGATACTGCGAGAATGGAGCTTCGTCGTAACGCGCCATTTATGACGCCGGCCCAGGCCACGGCAATGCCAGTCACTATTCGGTCCCGGCGGTTGACCCGCGATTCCGATCGAACCAGTCCAGCTGCGCCCTCAGGCGCACCACTTGCCCCACGATCAGCAGACTCGCGCCGCTCACATCGGCTGCTTCCACCGCCGCCGGCAGCCGGGTCAGGTCGGCCTCGATCACTCGCTGGGCCGCGGTTGAACCATCCTCGATCAGGGCAGCCGGCCAGTCGCCTGACAACCCGTGCTCGATCAGCCGGGCGCAGATTGTCGGCAACGTGTTGCGCGCCATGTAGAACACCAGGGTCTGATCCGGCCCGGCGAGGCAAGGCCAGTCCAGCGGCAGCTCGCCGCCGCTCTGCTGATGGGCAGTAATGAACTGCACCCGCTGGGCACAGTCACGATGGGTCAGCGGAATACCGGCATAGGCCGCGCAGCCCTGGGCCGCGGTCACGCCGGGGACCACTTCAAACGGAATACCGGCGGCAGCCAGTTCGGCGATTTCTTCGCCGCCGCGGCCGAACACGAACGGATCGCCGCCCTTCAGGCGCAGCACCCGCTTGCCGGCCCGGGCCAGTTCCACCATCAGGCCGTTGATGCGGTCCTGCGGCAGAGTATGGCGGCTCGCCCGCTTGCCCACATGAATGCGTTCGGCGTGGGCGGGGATTTCAGCCAGCAGTTCGGGCTGGATCAGGCTGTCGTACAGCACCACATCCGCCCGCTGCAGCAGGCGCGCGGCCTTGCGGGTGAGTAGATCAGGGTCGCCGGGACCGGCGCCGACCAGCCAGACTTCGCCGGATTCGCTCATGCGTGGATCACGGTCGGCGAACCCGCCAGGCCTGCCGCAGCGACTATCAAAAAGAGAATAACCATTTTTGTCCAGATAACCTGCGGGTATATTATACCGCCATGAAACTGCGCCAGCTCCAATTCATCCACGAGGTGGCCCGCCGCAATCTCAACATCACCGCGGCGGCCGAGTATCTGAATACCTCCCAGCCGGGCATCAGCAAGCAGATACGGCTGCTTGAGGAGGAACTCGGGGTGGAGATATTCGCGCGCAACGGCAAGCATCTGGACCGGATCACCCCGGCGGGCGAGGAAATCCTGAAGGTCGCCCGCCGCATGCTGCACGAGGCGGACAACATCCATCGCGCGGCGGACGAGTTCCAGTCGGCAGACAGCGGCGACCTGTCGATCGGCACCACCCACACCCAGGCGCGCTATGCCCTGCCCGGCACCATCCAGAGCTTCAAGAAGCGCTATCCGCGAGTGTCACTGCATCTCAACCAGGGCTCGCCGCCGCAGATCGCCCAGTGGGCGGCCGACGGCGAGGTGGACTTCGCCATCGCCACGGAAGCCATGGAGCATTTCGAGGAGCTGATCATGCTCCCCTGCTACCACTGGAACCGCTGCGTGCTGGTGCCGCCCGATCATCCGCTGGCCTCGGTGGAAAAGCTCACCATTCCGGCGTTGGCCCAGCACCCGTTGATCACCTATACCTTCGGCTTTACCGGGCGCTCGCAGCTGGATCGGGCTTTCATCACCCGCGGGGTGTCGCCCGACGTGGTCCTGACCGCGGTGGACGCCGACGTGATCAAGACCTACGTGCGGCTGGGGCTGGGCATCGGCATCGTGGCCAACATGGCCTATGATCCGGACGAGGACAGCGACCTCGTGCGCCTGGACGCCAGCCATCTGTTCGAATACAGCACCACCCACATCGGTTTCCGGCGCAATACCTACCTGCGCGCCTACATGACGCGCTTCATCGGCATGTTCGCGCCGCATCTGACGCCGGACGTGGTGGAACGGGCCATCGAGTATCACCCGGGCGATCGCTACCGCCGTCTGATCGAGGAATTGCAGCCGGAGCTACCCCGGGAGTAGAGCCGGACTCAGCCGTCAGCCACCGGTGCCAGCCGCGTGTCGCCGCCCATGTAGGGCTGCAGCGCCGCCGGAATCGCGACACTGCCGTCCGCCTGCTGGTGATTCTCCAGCAGCGCCACCAGCGCCCGGCCGATCGCGACTCCGGAGCCGTTCAGGGTATGCACCAGCGCCGGCTTGCCGGTCTCGGGATCGCGGTAACGGGCCTGCATGCGGCGGGCCTGGAAGGCCTCGAAGTTGCTGCAGGACGAGATTTCCCGATAGGTCTCCTGGCTTGGCAGCCACACTTCCAGATCGTAGGTCTTGGCCGCCGACGCCCCCAGATCGCCGCCGCACAGCGCGACCACCCGGTAAGGCAGCTCCAGTGCCTGCAGCACGGCTTCTGCGTGGCCGGTAAGCTGTTCCAGGGCGTCATAGGAGCTGGCGGGATCGACCACCTGCACCAGTTCCACCTTCTCGAACTGATGCTGACGGATCATGCCGCGCACGTCCTTGCCGTGGGCCCCGGCCTCCGCGCGGAAACAGGGGGTGTGGGCAACGAAGCGCAGCGGCATCGTGTCGGTATCCAGAATACGATCACGCACCAGATTGGTGACCGGCACTTCCGCCGTGGGAATCAGGTAGTAATCCTCGGGATCGGTCAGCCGGAAAAGATCCTCCCCGAACTTGGGCAGCTGACCGGTGCCGCGCAGGCTGTCCGCGGACACGATGTAGGGCACGTAGACTTCGCGGTAGCCGTGCTGGCGGGTGTGCATGTCCAGCATGAACTGGATCAGCACCCGATGCAGGCGGGCCAGATCGGCCTGCAGCACCACGAAGCGCGCGCCGGTGACCCGGGCGGCGGCCTCGAAATCCATCATCGCCAGCCCGGCGCCCAGATCGACGTGATCGCGTGGCATGAAGTCGAACTGGCGGGGCTCGCCCCAGCGGCGCTGCTCGACGTTGTCGTCTTCCGAGTCGCCCGCGGGCACGCTTTCATGCGGCAGGTTCGGCAGCGACCAGCGCAGCTCGTCCAGCTCGACCATCAGCGTTTCCAGATCCGACTTGGCGGCGTCCAGCTGATCGCCGAGGCCGGCCACCTCGGCCTTGAGCGGGGCGATGTCCTCGCCCGCAGCCTTCGCCTGGCCGATCGCCTTGGAGCGCCGGTTGCGCTCGGCCTGCAGTTCCTCGGCGCGAGTCTGCAGCTCGCGGCGCTGCGTTTCCAGGTGATTGAGCCGGGCCACGTCCAGAGTGAAACCGCGGCGGGCCAGGCCGGCGGCGACCTCGTCGGGTTCCTGGCGCAGCAGACGGGCATCGAGCATGGGTCGGTTCGGGCGGTTGCGGGATCGGCGCGCATTATAGGGGCACAGGCTGCGCGCTGCAGTGTGGACCCGCCGCGCCCGCGGGCTTAGGCTGACGGCATGACGCCCCGCACACTGATCTTCGACGTCAACGAAACGCTGCTGGATCTGGCGGCGCTGGACCCGCTGTTCGAGGCGTATTTCGGTGACGCCGCCCGGCGACGCGAGTGGTTCGCGCAGGTATTGCGCTGGTCAATGGTGACTACCCTGACCGGTGACCGGCGTGGTTTCAGCGAGCTCGCAATGGCTGGCCTCCATACCCTTGGGGAGCAAACTGGGCAGCCATTGGGCGATGCCGGTCAGGCCCGTTTCAAGGAGGCCATCCTCACGCTACCACCTCATACCGACGTGGCCCCTGCCCTGACGCGCCTCGCCTCCACCGGCTATACGCTGGTTGCACTGACCAACTCCGACCAGGTTGCCGTGGATACACAGCTGGCCAACGCCGGGCTTACCGACCACTTTGAGCAGATACTGTCTGTTGAGCGGGTGGGGCGGTTCAAGCCGCATCCCGCGGTCTACCGGATGGCGGCTGACACTCTGGCCCTGGCGCCATCACAGCTGCTGATGGTAGCGGCTCACGACTGGGACATTACTGGCGCCATGCGCGCCGGCTACGCAGGTGCTTACATCGCCCGCCAGGAGCCCGTCTATCACCGCGCCGGGGAGCCCCCCAACCTGGTCGCCCGGGATCTCGGCCACCTGGCCGATCAGTTGCTTCGGATTAGCTGAAAAGCTGGGCTGCCTTAGCCAGCGTTTCCAGTACCCCCCACCCCATCGGCACCAATACCAGCGTCCAGACCGCCATCAGTTGCCAGGTCGGTGTTTTCGGTGAATCGGCGTTTTGCGAGCTCATGAGCGGCTCCCCTCGGATTCCGGCCCGACATAGTGATGGCGGCTGTCCACCGCCCGAATCAACGCGTTGCAGATCAGACCCAGGAACAGCAGCGCCACCATGATGTACATGGTCACGGTGTAGGCCTGCGCCTTCGGTACCCCGGCCTCGATCTGGAACTCACGGATATAGTTGATCAACACCGGTCCCATCACGCCGGCGGCGGCCCAGGCCGTAAGCAGACGCCCATGAATGGCGCCCACATGCATGGTGCCGAAGAGATCCTTCAGGTAAGCCGGTACCGTGGCGAAACCACCGCCGTACATGCTCATGATCACGCAGTAGCAAAGCACGTAGAGCAGGACACTGCCCATGGCCGCGGCCGGCGGTACCGCAGCGTACAGCGCCATGCCTAGGGCGAAGAAGATCAGGTAGGTCTTCTTGCGACCGAGGTAATCGGAGGTCGATGCCCAGACAAAGCGACCGACCATGTTGAAAATGCTCAGCAGGCCGACGAAGCCGGCTGCCGCGGCAGCCTCGATCTTGCCCGGCATCATCTCCTGCGACATCGCCGATGCCTGGCCCAGCACGCCGATACCGGCACTCACGTTGAGAAACAGCACCATCCACACGAGATAGAACTGCGGGGTCTTGAGGGCCTCGTCCACGTGCACATGCGCGGTGGTAATGAGCTTGCTCGACTCGACCGGTGGCTGGTAGCCCGCCGGTAACCAGCCCTCCGGCGGCAACCGCACCAGCAGCGCCCCGATCGCCATGAAGGTGAAATAGATCAGCCCCATGGTCAGAAAGGTCGGAGCCACGCCCACCGACTCGGGGCCGGAGAACAGATCCATCAGGCCAACCGCCAGCGGCGAGCCGATCATGGCGCCACCGCCAAAACCCATGATAGCCATCCCGGTGGCCATCCCCGGGCGATCCGGAAACCACTTGATCAGCGTGGAAACAGGCGAAATGTAGCCGATGCCCAATCCGATACCACCCAGCACGCCGTACCCCAGATAGACCAGCCAGATAACGTGCAGCCAGATTCCCAGGGCGGAGACCAGGAAACCGCCGCCGAAACAGGTCGCTGATAGCAGCATGGCCTTGCGCGGCCCGACCTGTTCGAGCCAGCGCCCCGCGAACGCCGCTGACAACCCCAGACAGACAATCGAGATACTGAAAATCCAGCCCAGCGTGGTCAGCTTCCAGTCCTCGGGGGCGGATTCCGTGACCCCGATCAGCCGGGTCATCGGCAGATTGAAGACGCTGAATGCGTAGACCTGCCCGATACAGAGGTGAATGCACAGCGCCGCCGGAGGCACCATCCAGCGATTGAAGCCGGGCCCGGCAATCGTCCGCTCGCGATCCAGAAAACCTGCCATCAGGTGCTCCCCCTGTCGATTGTTCTGTTGTCGACCTTAACCCGTGCCGACACTGCGTGCGGTCGCGGCACGACACCGCAGCGGCTAGTCGGCCTTATCCTCGCCGGTCCCGCCTTGCCCGTGCAACGCCGCCAGCTTGGCCCGTATACGACCCTCGAGTCCGCGTTCCGTGGGCTCGTAGTAGCGGGTGCCGATCAGTCGATCCGGCAGATAGGTCTCGCCCGCCGCGTAGGCGTCCGGTTCATTGTGGGCGTAGCGATAGCCGGCCCCGTGGCCCAGGTCCTTCATCAGGCCGGTGGGGGCATTACGCAGGTGCATGGGCACCTCGAGACTGCCATGCTCGCGGGTGTCGCGCAGACCGGCCTTGTAGGCGTTGTAGACTGCATTGCTCTTGGCCGCGCAGGCCAGGAAGATCACCGCCTGGGCGATCGCCAGTTCCCCCTCGGGGCTGCCCAGCCGTTCGTAGGTCTCGCAGGCGTCCAGCGCCAGCCGCAACCCGCGCGGGTCGGCATTGCCGATGTCCTCGCTGGCCATGCGAACCACCCGCCGGGCGAGATAGCGCGGATCACAACCGCCATCGATCATCCGGCAGAACCAGTAGATGGCGGCATCCGGATCGGTGCCACGCACCGACTTGTGCAGAGCGGAAATCTGGTCATAGAAGGCATCACCACCCTTGTCGAACCGGCGCAGGCCCTCGCGCAGAACCTCCATCAGATCGGTCTCGGTGATAGTGAGCACGCCGTCCACATCGGTGGCGATGTCGGCGGCCAGTTCCAGCAGGTTGAGGGCGCGGCGGGCGTCGCCGTCCGCGCGCTCGGCCAGCTGATCTCTCAGTGTCGGCGCCATGGCCACCCCGCTCGCACCGAGTCCCCGTTCGTCATCAGCCAGCGCGCGATCGATCAGATGCCGCAGATCGGCGGCGGTCAACGACCGCAGCACGTAGGTACGGGAACGCGATAACAGCGCGTTGTTGACCTCGAAGGAAGGGTTTTCGGTCGTGGCCCCCACCAGCACCAGTGTGCCGTCCTCCACGAACGGCAACAGGCCGTCCTGCTGGGCCTTGTTGAAGCGATGGACCTCGTCGATGAACAGCAGCGTTGGCGCGTTATCGGCGTCGAGCGCGGCGCGGGCATCGGCCACCGCGGCACGGATATCCTTGACCCCAGCCATTACCGCAGAGATCTGCCGGAACCGATGTCCGGCCTCCCCGGCCAGCAGGCGCGCCAGTGTGGTCTTGCCGGTGCCCGGCGGCCCCCACAAAATCATGGAATGCAGCCGCCCGGCGGCCAGCGCCCGGCGCAGCGGCTTGCCTTCGCCGAGCACGTGCGCCTGCCCGACCATGTCCGCCAGCCCGCGCGGACGCATGCGGTCGGCCAGCGGCCGGCCAGCGGCGTTATCGCCGGATCCGGTCACCCAGCCCTCGCTCTATGCGAAGCATTACACGGCGCAGGCCGGCGCTGAACAGCAGAATGCCGATGACGATGCCGACCAGATTCGCCATCAGATCCGCCCATTCGGGCCGGCGGCTCGGGGTCAGGCTCTGCAGCACCTCAATCAGCCCGCCATAGGCCAGAAGCGCCAGGCCAACCCCGAGAAAAGCGCCGCGCCGCAGGGCGCCAAACCATGCCCCGAGTACGGCAAATGCGGCCAGGTGTCCCAGCTTGTCGCCGTAAGCGAGTGAGGGGCCCGGCGTATCCGGATAAAGCGCTAGCGCAAGCAACAGTCCGCATCCGCCCAGACCCAGCCACCACCAGACGATTGCCGGGTCGCGGACATCGATCACGGGCGCTGCTCGCGCCCGTCCACCACCGTCGCGTCATCGGGGATGACGAGCTGGAATCGCGCCGGGTCGATCTCGACGTCCACCGCCACGTCGGCAAAGCGGATACGCGTGGTCTGGCCCAGCTGATCGTCCAGTTCCATCCGCGCCGGCCGGCTGTCATCGAAGCCGATGCGAATCTCGGTGAAATCGCCATCCCCCTCGCGGGGCGTCAGCGTCACCCAGGCCAGGCCGTCACGACGACCGGCCTCCTCGATACGAAACGCCGATTCCAGTGCCTTGCCGCCGGCCAGCAGCTGGGCCGGTGTGGCACGCAGACTGCGGTCGACGTCGCGCACGGTCACCTGGGAGAGATCCACATCATGGAAGTAGAAGGCATTGCCGTCACTGACGATGATCTGCTCGTACGGTTCGCGGTAGCTCCAGCGGAAGCGGTCGGGCCGCGCCAACAGGAACTCGCCCGCAGTGCGCTGGATGGCTTCGCCGGTCTCGTCGACCTGCACCTGCTCGAAATCCGCCCGCAGCGTATCAACGGACCGGTAGAACGCCTGCAGGGCATCCTCGCCCTCGCCGGCCCTGGCGGTCGCGGCGGTGGCGGCGACGCCGGCAACCATACACAGGATGAGCAGATACCGCATCAAATCACTCCGAAGAAAACTCAGTTGCACCCAGACTACGGCCCCGGCGTGAACGAAACCTGAACATCAGTCGCGCGGCGGTGCCGGCGCCAGCACCTCACGGCTGCCGCCACCTTCCACCGGCCCGACGACGCCCGCCGCCTCCATCTGCTCCACCAGCCGTGCGGCCCGGTTGTAGCCGACCCGCAGGCGCCGCTGGACATAGGAAATCGAGGCCTTGCGGCTTTCGGTGACCACCGCCACCGCCTGATCGTAGAGGGGATCCTCCTCGGCGTCGCCACCGTCGATCCCGCCGCCCTCGTCGCTGTCGGCAGCACCGCTGAGAATGGCCTCGTTGTAGTCGGGTTCACCCGTCTGCTTGAGAAAATCGACCACCTTGTGCACTTCGTGATCGTCCACGAACGCGCCATGCACGCGGGTGGGCAGACCAGTGCCCGGCGGCAGGAACAGCATGTCGCCGTGACCGAGCAGGCTTTCCGCGCCCTGCTGGTCGAGGATGGTGCGGGAATCCACCCGGGAAGCCACCTGGAAGGCAATTCGGGTGGGGATGTTGGCCTTGATCAGACCGGTGATTACATCCACTGACGGCCGCTGTGTGGCCAGGATCATGTGCAACCCGGCCGCGCGGGCCTTCTGGGCCAGGCGGGCGATGAGTTCTTCCACTTTCTTGCCCACCACCATCATCAGGTCGGCAAGCTCGTCGACAATCACGACAATCGCCGGCATCGGCTCCAGTTCCGGCGCCGTTTCGCCCTCATCGCCCTTGAACATGGGATCCACGATCGGCCTGCCCTGCTTGCGGGCTTCTTCCAGCTTGCGGTTGAAGCCGGCCACGTTGCGCACGCCCAGCGCCGCCATCAGCTTGTAACGGCGTTCCATTTCCGCCACACACCAGCGCAGCGCGTTGGCGGCTTCCTTCATGTCGGTGACCACCGGCGCCAACAGATGCGGAATACCCTCGTAGACCGACAGTTCCAGCATCTTGGGGTCAATCATGATCAGGCGAACCTGCTCGGGCGACGCCTTGTAGAGAATCGATAGAATCATCACGTTGATCGCGACGGACTTGCCCGATCCGGTGGTGCCCGCGACCAGGAGATGCGGCATCTTGCCGAGATCAGCCGTCACCGGTCCGCCGCCGATGTCCTTGCCCAGCGCCAGGGTGACGCCCGACACTGATGCGGTATAGCGGGCGGATTCCAGAATCTCGCGCAGTGCCACGATTTCCCGCTCACGGTTGGGGATTTCCAGCCCAACCACCGACTTGCCTGGAATCACTTCCACCACGCGCACACTAGTGGTGGACATCGCCCGCGCCAGATCCTTGGCCAGATTCGTGAACTGGTTCACCTTGACCCCCGGCGCGGGGTCCAGCTCGAAGCGGGTAATCACCGGTCCCGGCTGCACGCCGACCACCTTCGCCTGCACGCCGAAGTCGGCCAAGTGCTGTTCCAGTTCCTCTGACAGACGCTGCAACGCCGCCTCGTCGTAGCCGGATACCGCCGCGCGGGCCGGATCCAGCAACTGCGGGCCCGGCAACGGATCATCCCGCTCGGGATCAAAGCGCACCGCCGGTTCATCGTTGTCCTGCTCGTCCATCGGCAGGTCCAGCTGGGTGCTGTCCGGTTTCGGCATTGACGGGCCCAGACTTGGCGATCGCCGGGGCCTGGCCTTTTTCGGTGCCGACGGCACGACCGGCGGGGCCGGCGGCTTGCGACGCCGGGCTTCCTGCCACTTGCGCAGAGCCTGCCACAGGCCCGCTAACCCGGCCGCTACCCCCCGGGCCGCCGACTGGACCCAGCGGCCCACTCGCTCGGTGACCGTCAGCCAGGAAAAGCCCAGCCCGGTCGACAGGGTGATGATGAACAGGGTGATCAGCAGCCATGCGGCGCCCGCAGTATTCAGGGCCGCCTGCAGGCCACCGGCGACCGAGCCGCCAAGAATGCCGCCGCTGCCCTGTGGCAGCCCCGCGCCGCCAGCCAGCGACAACGACGCCAGGCCGCAGCCCGCGGTCAGCCACAGCATCAGGGAGACCGCGCGCACGGTGATGCTCAGCGCGTCGCCCACCGGCTGCCGGCCGCCAGCATAGGCCAGCCACCCGGCGTAGAGGATCAGCCAGGGGAACACGAAGCCCAGATAGCCGAACAGGCTGAGCAGCACATCGGCGAACCAGGCACCGGGGCGGCCGAAGACATTGCTGACCACGGTATCGCCGGCCAGTCGTGACCAGCCCGGATCGGTGGGGCTGTGGCTGATCAGCGCGGCGAGCAGAAACAGCGTGCAGGCCGCCGCCAGGAACAGCGATGCCTCGCGCAGCAGACGGCCCAGCCGTTGCCGATACCAGGACTGGTCCGGCGCGGGGGCCTTGTTGATGCGGGACCGGGCCACCATCACGGGCCCCGGCGGCTTCCGGCCTGCCGAACCGGCTGCATTAAAGGGCGCGATCCCATGCCGTTAATTATAACGTGCGGCGACCCGCTTGCCTTGAACCTGCGCGCGGCGGGCGCATATTCAGGGCAGTACTCAGTGTCATGCAGCGAGGTGAATCGACCATGGCAACCCGACATTATCTGCTGGACCCGGACGGCCGGGTGGACGAATTCTCGGAACAGGAGGCGGCGCGCGTGGCCAGCGGCCTGAAACCACTGCCCCAGTATGCCGACAAGGCCCTGCGTTATCTGCAGGTCGCGTATGACGACAGCCAGCCGACACAAGGCGAGCTCCGCGTGTACACCACCGGCGCGCTGATCCGGTTCGATGGCGACGGCCGAATGACCGAAGCCGACGCGCTGGACAACGACACCCATCGCGTCAACGCCTTTGAACACGAAGCCTGCGTGCAGTTCGCGCTGCGTCATCAGGTGCCGGGGCAATACGTGCTGAATTGATTTCGGCCACCTGTCGGGGTTAGAAACGGGGGCATGTCCTGCCATGCCCCCGTGTCTCTGCGACGCCTCACTTCCATCAGCGACGTCGATGCCGACACCTGGAACGGGCTGGTCCGGGTGGCTGGCCACGGCGACTACCCCTTCATCCGCCACGAATACCTGTGTGCGCTCGAGGATTCCGGCAGTGTTGGCGCCGGCACTGGCTGGGCGCCCGAACACATCATCCTGGAAGACGACAATGGGCTGGTGGCGGCCGCGCCGGCCTACCGCAAGGCGCATTCCTTCGGCGAGTTCGTGTTCGACTTCGCCTGGGCGCAGGCCTACCGCCAGTGCGGCCTCGACTACTATCCCAAGCTGGTCTGCGCGATTCCCTTCGCCCCGGTGGAAGGTCCACGGCTGCTTGCCCGCGGCGAAAGCGAACGCGCGGAACTGGCCGCGGCCCTGGATGAAAATATCCAGCCCGGCGCACGGGAGGCCTCTTCGCTGCACATGCTGTTCGGCGACCGCGCCGACCTCCGCGCGCTGGAAGCCATCGGCGGCCTGTTGCGTCGTGACTGCCAGTTCCAGTGGTTCAACCGCGACTACGCGGACTTCGACGCTTTTCTGGGTTCCCTGCCCGCCAGGCGGCGCAAGGAAATTCGCCGGGAACGGCGCAAACTGCATGACGCCGGACTGGTGGTGGAGCACTGGCATCCCCGCGATATCGACGAGGACCTGTGGGACTGGCTTTATGCCGCCTACGCCCGCACCTATCGCATCCGGGGTCAGCTGCCCTACCTCAAGCCCGCCTTCTTCCGCCAGCTGGCCGCCACCATGCCGGATCAGGTCCATTACGCCATCGCCCGGCTCGGCAACCGGCCGCTGGGCATGGCGTTCATGATGCGCGGGGGCGACACCCTCTACGGACGCCACTGGGGCTGTATCGAGGACATCGACGGCCTGCATTTCGAGACCTGCTACTACCATGGCATCGACACCTGCATCCGCGAGGGCCTGGCCCGGTTCGATGCCGGCGCCCAGGGCGAGCACAAGATCCGGCGCGGATTCGAACCGGTAGCCACCTACTCCGCTCACCTGATCCGCGAACCCAGGCTGCGCCAGGCGATCGCCGATTTCCTGCAGCGTGAGCACCGAATGATGTCGGAATATCAGGACGAGCAGCGCCGCCGCTGCGCCTTTCCCGATGCCGGGACGCCCGCAGCATGACCAATCTGCGCCTGTACTGGCTGGATCCCGCGGATCCCGACGCCGGCTTTCCGGACCCGGCGCTGGCGCTGCATCAGCCCAACGGGCTGCTGGCCATGGGCGGGGATCTGTCGCCCACGCGGCTGGTCAACGCCTACCGGCGCGGCATCTTCCCCTGGTACAACCCCGAGGAGTCGATTCTCTGGTGGTCTCCCGATCCCCGGACGGTATTTGCCACCGACGCGGTCCACGTCAGCCGGCGCCTGGCCCGCATCATCCGCCAGGCCGACTTCGCGGTGACGCTGGATGCCGATTTCAACGCCGTGCTTGACGGTTGCGCCGCGCCCCGCGGCCACAACCCCGGCACCTGGCTGGGCTCGGACATGCGCGCCGCCTACCGCGCCCTGCACGAGCGAGGCCTGGCCCACTCCATCGAGTTCTGGCACCACGGACAGCTGGCCGGTGGGCTTTACGGAGTCGCATTGGGGCGGGTGTTCTACGGCGAGTCGATGTTTTCGCGCCAACCCAACGCCTCGCGCATCTGTCTGACGCTGCTGGCGCGGCAACTGGCCCGCTGGGGGTTTCCGATCATTGACGGACAGGTGGGGTCACCACATCTGTACCGGATGGGCGCATTCGACATGCCTCGCGCGGAATTCCTGGGGCTGGTGCGGCGCTACGGCAGCCAGCCGATGCCGGCCGGGCCCTGGCAATTCGACCTGACAGTGCCCGCTGGCCGCGTCCACCTGCCCGATCATGCCGTAAACGATTGAACCGCGGCGCGGTTTGCCGGATAATCGCGCGCTTTCCCGGCATGAATCAAACGAGGCAATGGCCAAGGAAGAACATATCGAGATGGAAGGCACGGTCGTCGAGACCCTGCCCAACACCACCTTCCGGGTGAAGCTGGAGAACGGTCACGTGGTGACCGCCCATATTTCCGGCAAGATGCGCAAGCACTACATCCGCATCCTGCGTGGCGACAGCGTCACCGTTCAGCTCACGCCCTACGACCTGAGCAAGGGTCGCATCACCTACCGCGGGCGCTGACGCGCGCCATCCCCGGCGATCACGGCACCGTCAGGCGCTGACCGTTTCCCGGGGAATCACCTCCAGATCCAGCTGGTCGTCGCGCTCGTGTACGACCACTCTGCCGCCACCGGTCAGCTGACCGAACAGCAATTCCTCGGCCAGCGGCTTCTTGATATGGTCCTGGATCACCCGGGCCATCGGGCGGGCGCCCATCTTGGGGTCGTAGCCGCGCCGGCCCAGCCAGGCGCGCGCATCGGCATCGACTTCCAGTGTCACGCCACGGCTCTCCAGCTGAGCTTCCAGCTGCAGAATGAACTTGTCCACCACCCGGCCGATCACGTCGTCGCCCAACGCGCGGAACTGGATGATGGAATCCAGCCGGTTGCGGAACTCGGGCGAAAAGGCGCGGCGAATCACTTCCATCGAATCGGTGGAATGATCCTGCTCGGCAAAGCCGATCGAACGGCGGGCCATGTCCTCGGCCCCGGCATTGGTGGTCATCACCAGAATCACGTTGCGGAAATCCGCTTCCCGGCCGTTGTTGTCGGTGAGCTTACCGTGGTCCATCACCTGCAGCAGCAGGTTGAAGACATCCGGGTGAGCCTTTTCGATTTCATCAAGAAGAACAAGTGAGTGCGGCTGCTTGGTAACAGCTTCCGTTAACAATCCACCCTGATCGAAACCGACGTAGCCCGGCGGAGCGCCGATCAGCCGCGACACCGTATGCCGCTCCATGTACTCGGACATGTCGAAGCGGATCAGCTCCACACCGAGATGCAGGGCCAGCTGACGGGTGACCTCGGTCTTGCCCACGCCGGTGGGCCCGGCGAACAGGAACGAGCCAATCGGCTTGTCCGGATTATCCAGTCCGGACCGGGCCATCTTGATCGCACCGGACAGAGTATCCACGGCCTCGTCCTGACCGAAGATCACCAGTTTAAGGTCACGGTCCAGCGTCTTGAGCACGTCGCGGTCGGAGCGGGACACGCTCTTCGGCGGAATCCGCGCAATGCGCGCCACCATGTCCTCGATATCGTGCACCTGTACCGTCTTGCGCCGACGGGTACTGGGACGCAGACGCAGGCGTGCCCCAGCCTCGTCGATCACGTCGATCGCCTTGTCCGGCAGATGGCGATCATTGATGTGCCGCGAGGACAGCTCGGCCGCGGCCTCCAGCGCCGTCTGGGTGTAGCGGACCTGGTGATGCTCCTCGAACCGGGGCTTGAGCCCGCGCAGGATCTGCACCGTGTCGGGCACGCTGGGCTCGGGCACGTCCACCTTCTGAAAGCGCCGCGCCAGGGCCCGGTCCTTCTCGAAGACGCCGCGGAATTCCTGGTAGGTGGTGGCGCCGATGCAGCGCAGTTCACCCGAAGCCAGCAGCGGCTTGATCAGGTTGGACGCATCCATCACCCCGCCGGAGGCCGCACCGGCCCCGATCACGGTGTGGATCTCGTCGATGAACAGCATCGAGCCCTTCTTGCGGCCCAGCTGCGCCAGCACGCCCTTGAGGCGCTTCTCGAAATCGCCGCGGTACTTGGTACCCGCGATCAGCGCGCCCAGATCCAGCGAATAGATGGTGCCGTCCGCCAGGATCGGCGGCACTCGATCCTCGATGATCAGACGCGCCAGGCCCTCGGCGATGGCGGTCTTGCCCACGCCGGCTTCGCCCACCAGCAGCGGGTTGTTCTTGCGACGCCGGCACAGGGTCTGGATTACCCGCTCGATCTCGTTCTCGCGGCCGATCAGCGGATCGATTCGGCCCTCGGCGGCCTTGCGGTTTAGGTTGGTGGTGTACTGCTCGAGGGGGCTCTTGCCGTCTTCCTCGGCGCCCTCGCCTTCCTTTTCGGCCGCGGCTTCGTCGCCGTCGCTTTCGGAACCGATCTTGGAAATGCCGTGGGAGATGAAATTGACCACATCCAGCCGCGTGGTGCCCTGCTCATTGAGCAGATAGACCGCGTGCGAATCCTGTTCGGAGAACATCGCCACCAGCACGTTGACCGCGCTGACTTCCTTCTTGCCGGAGGACTGGACGTGATACACCGCCCGCTGCAGCACCCGCTGGAAGCCGAGCGTGGGCTGAACCTCGTGGTCCTCGGCGTCGCTGACTACCGGCACGTGGGTATCGATATAAGCGCGCAGTTCCTGCTCCAAGCGCGTCATGTCCACGCTGCAGGCTTGCAATACCTCGACCACGCCCGGGTTGTCCAGCAGCGACAGCAGCAGATGCTCGATGGTGAGCATCTCGTGGCTGGCGCGCCGCGCGGTCATGAAGGCCGCGTCGAGGGCGGTTTGTAACTCCTGGCTCAGCATTGCGGGGAATCCTTGCGCGGTTGGCGCATCCGGTTCAAGCCTTTTCCATAGTACACAACAGCGGGTGCTGGTGGGCACGCGCGTAATCGTTGACCTGAGCGGTCTTGGTTTCGGCAATCTGGGCCGAAAAGGTGCCGGCCACCGCCTTGCCACGGGTATGCACGGTGAGCATGACCTGCATCGCCTGATCGCGCGAAAGCTTGAAGAAGCTCTGCAGGACTTCCACCACGAACTCCATCGGGGTGAAGTCGTCGTTGTGCATGACCACCTTGTAAAGCGGCGGCTGCCGGGTTTCCGGCGGCGCTTCCTGAACGTCGGCGCCGACGTCGCCGTCGGGTTGCTTCGGCGTGCTGTTGCTCATGAGCAGATAGCGGAATTCGGGCGGCTGCAGGACAGGACCGCATTGTATCAATCGCGGAGGCACGGTCAGGGGTAATCACGCGATGTTGGACGCGCCGGGGGCGCAAACGTTCCGAGCCGCTACTGAATGGCTTCGGCGTCCTCGCCCAGCACCGAGGCAAGCAGGTTGCTGATGCGCCGGGGCACGGAATTCTGCACCTCCAGCAGTGCGGTCTCCAGGGCGCTGTGGAAGGCCACCGCATCGGCGTCGCCGTGCGATTTGATCACGATACCCTGCAGGCCCAGGAAGCTGGCGCCGTTATAGTTGCGGGGGTCCACCCGCTTGCGGAAGGCCTTGAGCACCGGCATCGCCGCCAGGCCCGCCAGCCGCGTGCCCCAGTGCCGGGAGAACTCCTCCCGCAGGAACTGGGCGATGAGCTTGCCCAGGCCTTCACTGGTCTTCAGAGCCACGTTGCCGATGAAGCCGTCGCACACCACCACGTCGACGTCGCCGACATAGATGTCGTTACCCTCGACGTAACCGATGTAGTTGAGCTTGCTGCCGCTGAGCAGTCGTCCGGCCCACTGGATCTGCGGATTACCCTTGATTTCCTCGGCACCAATGTTGAGCAGGCCCACCCGCGGGTTGTCGATGCCGTGCACGGCGGATGCCAGTACCGAGCCCATTACCGCGAACTGGAACAGCTGCTCCGGCGTGCATTCGGAGTTGGCGCCCAGATCCAGCATAAGCGTGTGCCCGTTGCGCGAGGGAATCGGCGAGATGATGGCCGGCCGGTCGATGCCCGGCAGCGTCTTGAGCACGAAACGGGCGGTGGCCATCAGCGCGCCGGTGTTACCGGCCGACACGCAGGCGCAGGCGCGCCCGGCATGGACCAGGTCCACGGCCACGCGCATCGAGGAATCCTTCTTGCTGCGCAAGGCCTTGGAGGGGGCCTCCCACATGTCCACTACCTGCGAAGCGTGCTGAATTACCAGCCGCTCCGAGGTCTTGACCTTGTGTTCCGCCAGCGCGCGCTCAAGCAGCGCCTGGTCCCCGACCAGGATCAGGGACAGCTCCGGATGCTTGTCGAGACTGCGCAGCGCAGCCGGGACCGCGGCCTTGTAGCCCTGGTCCCCGCTCATGGTATCGATTGCGACGGTAGTGCCGGCGCTCATGATTCAAGGCGCCCGCATGAAGCCGGCGCGCGATCGGCGGCTCAGGCCTCGTCGCTGCGCTGGACCACCTGGCGGCCGCGATAGAAGCCGTCCTTGGTGATGTGGTGACGGCGATGGGTCTCGCCGCTGGTGGGATCCACCGACAGAGTCGGGTTGGTCAGCGCGTCATGGGCGCGCCGCATGCCCCGCTTCGAGCGAGTCTTTCGGTTCTGTTGGACAGCCATGGGTTCATCTCCCGAATTCAGTTGCCGCGTTTCCAGTCCGCCAGTCCGGCGAACGGGTTGTCCCGGCGCTTGCCGCCTTCGCGGGGCGCCGGCTCGCTGCGCGAGCAGTCGTTGTTGTTGCAATGCGCTGCCAGCGGCAACGCCAGAATCAGTTCGTCGTCGACCAGCGCGCCCACCGCCAGACTGTCGTCGTCCAGCACCAGCGGTTCGCGATCACGCGGCACCTCGGCCGCCGCATCATCGTCACGCACCATCGTCAGCCGCACGGTGACATGAATCGGCCATGCCACGCTCGCCAAGCATCGCTGGCAGACCAGCGGCACCGTGGCGGACAGCTGGCCATCCATGACCACGCGCCGTTGTTCATCCTCGCCGAAGTCCAGCACCAGCCGGGCATCGGCCATATCGGCCGAATCCCGGGACCAGTACAGGGATGACGCCAGCCGCGGCAGATCCGTCAGCGGCCAGTGCCCCTCGAGCCGGGCCTGAGTGGCGGCCAGTCGCCGCGGGTCCACGCGATCCGGCAGGCGCGAGGAGATCGTCATGGCGCGCGATAATAGACGGGCAACCCCCCGAAGTCAAAGACGTGCACCCGCTTGACAGGGCCGCCACCGCGCCGTTGACTACGCCACCCCACGCACTGCTCCCGACACCGATATGACGGCGCCGCTGATCCTAGCATCCGCTTCTCCGTTCCGCCGCGAACTGCTGGCCCGGCTGCGCCTGGCGTTCTCCGTGGAATCGGCAGATATCGACGAAACCGCACAGCCGAACGAGACACCCACCGAGCTGGTGGCACGGCTGGCGCGGGAGAAGGCGGAGACCGTGTACATGCGACGTCCCGGTGCAGCGGTAATCGGTTCCGATCAGGTGGCGGACCTGGACGGCCTCGTTCTCGGCAAACCCGGCAGCCGCGATCAGGCGATTGCCCAGCTTCGCCAGCAGGCAGGCCGGACCGTGATCTTTCGTACCGGACTCTGTCTGCTGGCGCCCGATACTGCGCCGCAGACCACCGTGATCGATGTGGAAACCCGTTTCCGCGCCCTGGATGAAGCGGAAATCACCCGCTACGTCGACCTGGAAGTGGTGACGGCCACCGCCGGCAGCATCAAGGCCGAGGGTCTGGGTATCAGCCTGGTGGAACACATTCGCAGTGACGACCCCACCGCCCTGATCGGCCTGCCGCTGATCACGCTCTGCCGGATGCTGCGGGTGGCTGGCTACTCACCCGGTGCGGACCCGACCGCCATCGCCTGATTATCAGTACGTGCTGTCAGCCACGCCGGCAGCGCCGCCACATCGGGAATCACCGCCAACGCGCCGGCCGCCATCAGCCGATCCGTATCGTGTACGCCACAGGCCACCCCGACCGCGGCGACCCCGGCATCGCGCGCCATGCGCATGTCGTATTCCGTATCTCCCACCATCAGCGCCGCATCCGGCATGGTGGCGGATTGCAGCAGAATATCCTCGAGCATGTCGGGCGCCGGCTTGGGCGTGGTTTCGTCGGCGCAGCGGGAAAAGCGGAAATACTGCCCGAGACCGGTCTCCCGGAAGTTGCGGTCCAGGCCGCGGCGGCTCTTGCCGGTGGCTACCGCCAACCAGTGGCCACGGCCGTGCAGATCGGCAATCGCCGCCTCGGCGCCGGCAAACGGCCGCGACTCTCCGCCCGGGGCGGTATATCGCCGGCGATAAGCGGTCAGTAGCGCCTTGACGCGGTCGACCTCCATTTCCGGAAACAAGCGCGCCAGCACGTCGTTCAGGCCCAGCCCGATCAATTCGCGCATCCGGTCGGCATCGCGTTCGGGCAACCCGATGTCCTGAATCGCCCGCTGCATCGACATCACGATTTCGGTGGCCGAATCCATGACCGTGCCGTCCCAGTCGAAAATGATGAGTTCAGGATGCGTCATCGCGGGGTCTCAATTGCTGAAGGAAGGCGGCCAGATCCTCGGGCGGCGGTAGCGCCCATGCATGACCGGTATCCGGCCGCTGCAATTGCCAGGCATGCAGACATAGCCGCGGCAGCCCGGCCGCGCGCAAGGCCCGGTTGGCGGGCCGATCACCATACTTGTCGTCGCCGGCCACCGGATGCCCGATATGGGCCGCGTGCACCCGAATCTGATGAGTGCGGCCGGTGCGGATGTGAACCGCCGCCAGCGTGGCATCGGCGAAGTGCTGCTGCGGCACGAACCGGCTGTGTGCACTGCGGCCGGCCGCATCGACCGCGCTCATGCGTTCGCCCCCCTGTTCCCGGTCCCGCACCAGCGGGGCATCCACGACCCGCTCGCCGCCTCGCCAGGCCCCGGTCAGCAGGGCCAGATAGGTCTTGTCGACGGCATGGTCGCGCCAGGCCGCGCGCCAGTCGTTGAGCGCGCGGCGATGGCGAGCCAGCAACAGGCAGCCGCTGGTGTCCCGGTCGAGACGATGAATCAGCTCCAGCCGCGGTTCGTCGCGGGCGGCGCGCAGCAGCTCCACCAGGCCGAAGCGGATGCCGGTGCCGGCATGCACGCTCAGGCCCGCCGGCTTGTTGAGGAGTAACAGATCCTCGGTTTCCTCGGCGATCGATGCGACCGCGGCCTGCATCAGCCGGTCCGGCGGGCGTCCGGGGTCGCTTCGCTCCGGCACGCGAACCGGCGGAATGCGCACGTCATCGCCGTCATTCAAGCGGGTGGCGGGCCTGGCCCGGCCCCGGTTGACCCGTACCTCGCCGCTGCGAATGATGCGGTAGATATGCGATCGGGGCACGTCGCGCAGGCTGCGCATCAGGAAGTTGTCGAGCCGCATGCCGGCGTCTTCGGAATCGACCCGAGCATGTCGTACTTGAGGGGTTGTCGCTTGCAGATTACACTCCCCCGGTCAACCGCCCTGCCTCGCGCCGCTGGCACGCCGCCAACGGCTGCCGTGAAGAGGTTCGGCCAGGTGACCGTGATTCGATCAAGCGTCGCTGCCGCGCACTGGCGCCGCAGTCCCGCAAGATTAGCATGGCGCGCTACTGACTCAGTCGCGTCCCGTGCTCAAACGAAAGACAACGAACGTAATTTTCATGCGCTCCCCCTGTGCACCAAAACGCCTGGCCGCCGCCCCCGAGGGCAAAGTGGTCGGCCGGGCGGCTGATTATCCGACTCGGGGTCGAGCGCCGACCGAGATCCGCTTTCATGAAACGTATTCTGATCAACGCCACGCAGCCCGAAGAGCTGCGCGTGGCCATCGTGGATGGCCAGCAACTTCGTGACCTTGATATTGAAGTAGGCTCGCGCGAACAGCGCAAGGCCAACGTCTACAAGGGCCGCATCACCCGCGTCGAGCCCAGCCTGGAGGCCGCCTTTGTCGATTACGGCGGCGACCGTCACGGCTTTCTTCCGCTGAAGGAAGTGGCCCGGGGCTACTTCAAGAACGACCCCGGCAGCGGCCGGGTCGACATCAAGCAGGTTCTGAGCGAAGGGCAGGAGCTCATCGTCCAGGTCGAGAAGGAGGAACGCGGCAACAAGGGCGCCGCGCTGACCACCTTCGTCAGCCTGGCCGGCCGCTACCTGGTGTTGATGCCCAACAACCCGCGCGCCGGGGGCGTGTCCCGCCGCATTGCCGGCGACGACCGCACCGACCTGCGCGAGGCCCTGTCGGAACTGGAACTGCCCAGCGGCATGGGCGTGATCGTGCGCACCGCCGGCGTCGGCCGGTCCCCCGAGGAGCTGCAGTGGGACTTGGACTACCTGGCGCAGTTGTGGGAAGCCATCGGCAAGGCCGCCGAGGAAAAGAAGGCGCCATTCCTGGTCTACCAGGAATCCAACGTCATCATCCGGGCACTGCGCGATTACCTGCGCGACGACATCGGCGAGGTGATCGTCGACCAGCCGGAAATCTATGAGAGCGGGCGCGAATTCATGGAGCAGGTCATGCCCCAGGCGCTGCCCAAGCTCAAGCTCTACAACGACGAAACGCCGCTGTTCTCGCGCTTCCAGGTCGAATCCCAGATCGAATCCGCCTTCCAGCGGGAAGTGCGGCTGCCCTCCGGCGGCGCGCTGATCATCGACCACACCGAAGCGCTGACCAGCATCGACATCAACTCGGCCCGCTCCACCGGCGGCGCCGGGATCGAGGAAACCGCGCTGCACACCAACTGCGAAGCGGCGGATGAAATCGCCCGACAATTGCGACTGCGCGACCTGGGCGGCCTGATCGTGATCGACTTCATTGACATGGACGCCAACAAGAACCAGCGCGAGGTCGAGCGCCGCCTGCGCGAAGCCGCGACAGAAGACCGCGCAAGGGTCCAGTTCGGCCGCATCTCCCGGTTCGGCCTGCTGGAGATGTCGCGTCAGCGCCTGCGCCCCTCGCTGGGCGAGTACAGCACCCTGCCCTGCCCGCGCTGTTCGGGCCAGGGCAACATCCGCAGCGTCGAATCCCTGGCGCTGTCGATCCTGCGCCTGGTCGAGGAAGAAGCCATGAAGGGCGGCACCGGCCGCGTCATGACCCATACGCCGGTCTCCGTGGCCAGCTTCCTGCTCAACGAAAAGCGCGGCGACATTGCGGACATCGAGAAGCGCACCGGCGTCGAGGTGACCGTGGTGCCCAATGCCGATCTGGAAACGCCGCATCACGAAATCCGCCGTGTCCGCGCCGACCAGCTGGCCGAGGACGGCAACGACGCCCGCAGCTACAAGCTCGAGACCGAAACCCCGGCCGAGCCGGCCAACGAACGCATGACCCGGGACAAGGTTGCCGCGCCACGCGCCGAACCGGCGGTCAAGCGCCTCGTCCGCGCCGCGGCGCCGGCCGGTGCCGCGCCGAAGCCGGCCGCCAAACCAGCCGGTCCCGGCATCTGGCAGCGTTTCGTGATCGCTCTGAAGAATCTGTTCAGCGGCAACGGCAAGACGTCAAAGGGCGATAACAAATCCCGCACGGGCGGCAAGACCAGCGCTGCCTCGTCGCGCGGCCGCAGTGACAGCCGCGACAACAGGCGGCAGCCGTCCCGTCGTGGCGCCAGCGATGGCGGCCGCGACCGCAGCGGCAACGATCGCCGTGGCCAGCAGAACCGACGTGGCGATAACAAGCCGCGCGGCAGTGGCAGCGGCCGCAAGCCGGGCACCGCGAGCAAGCCCGAGAGCGGCGATGCTCCCAAGGCCGACGACAACAAGCGCCAGAACAGTTCCGTGAAGGACAGTGCCGCCCAGGACAACAACACGGGCGACAGCAACAAGAACGACAACAATGATCGCCGTCAGGCCCGGGGCAACAAGCCCGAGGACGGCGAGGAAACCCGCAGCCGCAGTCGTCGCGGCCGTCGCGGCGGCCGTCGCCGTCGGGGTGGCCGGGGTCGCGGTAGCGGCAACGGTGAGACCGGTAGCAACAACGCCAGTACCGGCGACAACACCAGCGACAGCAATAACGCCGATCAGGCCGCCGATGGGGCAGCGAACACCGCCGCCAGCGGCAACGATACCCGCCAGCGCGATGATGGCAACCGTCACCGCGACGACGCCAACCAGAGTGAGACGCCAGCAACCACGTCACCCGCGGACAGCAACGACAACAGCGCTACCGGCAACCAGACCGCCGACATGCCGAATGAGACGAGCGCGGATGACAGCCACGACCAGAAGCGCTCGGATAGCGGATCCAAGGGCGACGATAGTGGCGGCGAGCCGCTGAATGATGCTGCGAACACCCCTCCCGAAACCGTGGATGGTGACAAGGCCGATCAGTCCGCCAGTGACAGCGACGAGTCCGGCGGCGACACCAAGCCACGCGGACGCACGCGCCGCCCGCGGGGCGGCACCCGTAATCGCCGCAAGTCTTCCGACAAGAACGTTGAGGCGACGGAAGCGTCCTCCGAGGAAATGCCGGCGGACGCCGCCACCGGCAGGGCGGCATCGCTATCAGACGACGCCACCCCTGCCGAGACGGGCGCCGGACGTGACGAGGGTGACGCCGCGAAGCCGGCCGCCGAGACAGCATCCGCCAAGCCGTCCGCGGACGAGCAAGTGGATGCTCCCGCAGCCGACAAGGGCAGCGATAACCAGAAGCGCGACGCGGAACCGGCACTGAAGCAGGTCGAAACCCGGCCCGATGCGCTGGCCGACGGCAACGAAGCCGCCGAAAAGCCGGAGCCGGCCGACAGCTCCACCCGCTAAGCGTTTGCGATAACAACCGGACCGCCCATCCGGGCGGTCCGGCTCAGTCGGCGGGCCGCAGGCGCGCCTCGATATCGTCGAACAGCGCCTCACAACCGCGTTGCACCGCATCGAAGACCCGTTCGAAGCCGTCACCCGCGCCGAAATACGGGTCGGGGACTTCGCCGCCGCCCGCATAGTCCAGCAGGCGGTGGATTTCCGCCGAGCCGCCGTGGCGGACCTTCAGCGCCAGCAGGTCCTCAAGGTTGGCGTTATCCATCGCCAGCACCAGATCGAACCGGTCGAGATCCGCGGCTTCCACCTGCCGTGACCGCAACCCGGCCAGATCAACGCCGTGACGCTTGGCGGTGGCCGTGGACCGCGAATCCGGTGACGCACCGACGTGATATCCGTGGGTCCCCGCGGAATCGATGTCCACCAGCTCGACCAGCCCCCGGCGGGCGCGGATCGCCCGGGCCACGCCCTCGGCAGTGGGTGACCGGCAGATGTTT